>NZ_DBFCCJ010000034.1:0-194293 GCF_048380235.1 Ventrimonas sp.
ATACAGCAGGAAGTGAATGAGACCGCTTTCCGGGATTTTCAGCATATCAGGTGTTTGCATCTTGAACACACGTGTACGAATGCAGCGGATGTAGTCCGATGCAGGCGAACGCGTGTTGTGAGAGCAAGCAAACAACGATATGCGAAAATAGAGGAAGGCGGTCTCATTCTCTTCCGGAACTTTATTCGTTCCGTCCTATAATTGCTATTTGTTTTCGATATCGAAGATCATATCCACTCTTCTCTGGTGGCGGCCACCCTCATACTCATTGTCCAGCCACTCATCCACGATCATCTTCGCCATCTCCACGCCTACCACGCGGGCACCAAAGGTCAATACGTTGGTGTTGTTATGCTTACGGGACATTCTTGCGCTGTATGGCTCGCTGCAGGTGCAGACTAAAACGCCCTTTACCTTGCCTGCTGCCAGGCCGATGCCGATGCCGGTACCGCAGATGGCAATGCCGTAATCTGCCTCGCCGGATGCTACTGCGCGGCCTACCTTCTCTCCATATGCCGGGTAGTCACAGCTTTCGCTGGAATTGGTTCCGAAATCGATGACCTCGTAGCCCTTCTGCTCTACATATGCCTTGATTGCTTCCTTCATCTCCACTGCGGAGTGGTCATTGCCCATAGCGATTTTCTTCATAATTTTCCTGTTTCCTGCCTTTCATTTTAAGTTTAATCCAATTTTGCATTCTTGCCCATCAGCAGCAAATCCACAATGGTCAGCGCCGTCATGGCTTCCACCACAACCACTGCCCTCGGAACGACCACCGGGTCGTGGCGTCCCTTGATTGCGATCTCCACGTTTTCACCGTGATTGTTCGCTGTCTTCTGCAGCTGCGCAATAGACGGAGTCGGCTTAAACGCCGCCCGCAGCACGATCTGGCTGCCGTCGCTCATGCCGCCTAAAATACCGCCTGCGTGGTTGGTCTTTTTATTGACCTTACCATAAGCATCGACATAAAATTCGTCGTTATTCCGGGAGCCCAGGGCCTTCGCTGCCTCAAAGCCATCTCCGATCTCAAAGCCCTTAACCGCACCGATGGACATGATGGCACCGGCCAGCCTTGCATCCAGCTTATCAAATACCGGCTCACCAACGCCGACCGGCATACCGTCTACCAGGCACTCTACGATGCCGCCCACGGAATCCTGCGCCGCGATCATGCGCTCCAGAAACTCTGCGGTTTCTTCTGCTGCGACCTTGTCCGGCATATTCAGGCTGTTCTTATCCCGCTCGGAAAGATCAAAACGCTTCGGGTCAATCTCAAACTCACCGATACTCTTTACATAGGCATTGACGGTAATACCGTAATGCGCCAGCAGCTTGCAGGCTACCGCACCTGCTGCCACCCGGGCAATGGTCTCACGGGCAGAGGAACGTCCGCCGCCCCGGTAATCCCGGAAGCCGTACTTCTGCTCGAAGCAGTAATCCGCATGACCCGGCCGGTATACATCCATGATCGCGCTGTAATCCTTGGAGCGCTGGTCCGTGTTGCGTACCATCATGGCAATAGGAGTACCTGTAGTCTTTCCCTCAAATACGCCGGAAAGGATCTCTACCTGGTCACTCTCGTTTCTCGCGGTGGTAAATTTACTCTGCCCCGGCTTTCTTCTGTTTAAATAAGTCTGAATATCTTCCTCACAAAGCGGGAGTCCCGCCGGGCAGCCGTCGATGGTAACACCGACGCCCTTCCCGTGAGACTCTCCCCAGGTCATAATGCGGAAGATGGTTCCATATGTGGATCCTGCCATATTGTCCTCCGTTTAATCATCTACCTTCACAATAATGCAGCTGTTTGGCTCATTGCACTTGATGGCATTGGAGCTCATAATCAGCAGCTTTTTCTCATAATCGACCTTAAAGAAGGTAATAGTGTTGCTCTCATGATTGATCACCGCCAGATGCTTATCATCCGGGAACACGGAAATGTCCTTCGGATACTCACCGCTGATCGGCAGACAGCACAGCATATCCAGAAGGCCGGTTTTCTCATCACGGCTGTAGACAGCCACGCTCTCATCTCCGGCATTGCTACAAAACATATGCTTCTCATCCGGAGAGAAGCGTAAGGAGCATGCAGCTGCCAGGGAACTGTGCTTCTCGCCCAGGGTAGAAATCGTCTGGATCTTTTCAATCTCCGGCACACGGTCACCGGTCGCATAGGTAAATACATCGATCACATTCTTCTGCTCATACATTAAATAGAAGAATTTGCCATCCGAGCTGAAGCGCAGATTGCGCGGCGCAGACTCCATCTCACACGGAATGGTGTCTACCTGGACCAGATGCTCGTCCTTTTCGCTGAAACGGTAAATCTTGACCTGATCCAGTCCGGAATCCACGATCATGACATACTTGTTGTCCGGCGTACGTCTGCAGCAGGTAACATGCGGACGGAAATTACGCTCCGCCACACTGCCGAGACCCTTGTGGAACACACCGTCCACGATCTCGCCAACACCGCCGTCTTTTCTTAAACGCAGCACGGTTGCCTTGCCGTCATGGAAGCCGGACACAAACACATAGCGGTCTTCCTTATCCATGGAGAGATGGCAGGCTCTCATTCCCTTGGTCTTTGCACTGTTTAAGCGGGACAGGCTGCCGTTCTCCAGAATGCGGAATGCCACCACACCCTCATCTGCTACAGAGTAAAGGGTCCTGTTATCGTTAGATGCCGTGACATAAGAAGAGTTATCCACTTCCACTTCACAGCGCTCCTTAAATGTTCCCTTTTCCACGTCCACATCGTAAACGGTGATTCCCTTTGCTTTGCCGTTATATGAATAGGAACCGACATACGCCATATACTTTCCTTCTGAAGCCATCGCTCTTCCTCCTGTTGCATTGCTTAGATTTTCTGTTCAAAGTCAGAATTTTCACCCGGTCTGCTCCAAAAACAGGCAAACCGGAAACTAATAATCAGCATACCACAGATTCTCAAAAAAATCTATTCTGAATCTATTGACATACAGATATTTTCCAGTATAATTGAGCTTGCTTTGTGTTTACTAAAACTAAACTTTGAAGCACATTTTACATTCATTTAATATTTCTAAACTTTTCGGATAGTACGATCATGGAGGGCTTTTATGGATATCGGATCAAAACTGAAGGAGATACGGACCCTGAAGGGTCTGACACAGGAGGAGCTTGCGGACCGGGCAGAGCTTTCCAAGGGTTTTATTTCCCAGCTGGAACGTAACCTGACCTCTCCCTCTATCGCGACGCTCACCGACATCCTGCAGTGCCTCGGCACCACACTCGGTGAGTTTTTTAATGAAACACCGGAAGAGCAGGTCGTATTCGGAAAGACGGATTATTTTGAAAAATACGATGCGGAGCTGAAAAATGAGATCCGCTGGATCATCCCCAACGCACAGAAAAATATGATGGAGCCGATCCTCATCACCCTGGAGGCCGGGGGCTCTACCTACCCGGACAACCCGCACGAGGGCGAGGAATTCGGCTATGTGCTGCAGGGAAGCATCTGCATCCACCTTGGAAACAAAACCTACCGGGCAAAGAAGGGCGAGTCCTTCTACTTTACCCCGGACAAGAAGCATTACCTCACAAGCCGTCACGGCGCATCGCTGATCTGGGTCAGCACGCCGCCCAGCTTCTAAACCATCCGGCTGCAGCCCGCACACTGCCAGGCTGCAGCATACAAAACCTTGAAAACAGTCACGAATATCACATGTGAATTTATAAACTTACTTTAGGAGGAATACTGCGATGGCACAGCCCCTGATCGATTTGGTCAATATTTCAAAAAGCTTTGACAATACCATGGTCTTAGATGACCTCAGCCTTTCCGTAAAAGAAAACTCTTTCGTAACCTTACTTGGTCCCAGCGGCTGCGGCAAGACCACAACCCTGCGCATCATCGGCGGCTTCGAGACCGCCGACACCGGCAAAGTCATCTTCGACGGCGTTGACATCAGCAAGCTTCCGCCGAACAAGCGCCAGTTAAACACGGTATTCCAGAAATATGCCCTGTTCACCCACATGAATATCGCAGAAAACATTGCCTTCGGCTTAAAGATCAAGGGAAAATCCAAGGCCTACATTGACGATAAGATCAAATACGCCCTGAAGCTGGTAAACCTGGACGGATACGAGAAGCGTACCGTAGACTCCTTAAGCGGCGGCCAGCAGCAGCGTATCGCCATTGCCCGCGCTATTGTCAACGAGCCTCGCCTGCTGCTCTTAGACGAGCCGTTAGGCGCCCTGGACTTAAAGCTGCGCCAGGACATGCAGTATGAGCTGATCCGCTTAAAAAATGAGCTTGGCATCACCTTCATCTATGTCACCCACGATCAGGAGGAGGCACTGACCATGTCTGACACCATCGTAGTCATGAACCAGGGCTACATCCAGCAGATGGGTACCCCGGAGCAGATCTACAACGAGCCGGAAAATGCCTTCGTGGCAGACTTCATCGGCGAGAGCAACATCGTTCCCGGCATCATGCTCCGCGATGAGCTGGTGGAAATCTTCGGTGCCAGATTCGCCTGCGTGGACAAGGGCTTTGGCAACAATAAGCCGGTTGACGTAGTGATCCGTCCGGAGGATATTGATCTGGTTGACCCGTCCGAGGGCACCCTGGTGGGCACCTGCACGCATCTGATTTTCAAGGGCGTTCACTATGAAATGGAGGTTACCACTCCGGACGGCTTCGAATGGCTGGTCCACAGCACCGATATGTGCCCGGTAGGAAAACAGGTCGGCATCAAGGTGGATCCGTTCGATATCCAGATCATGAACAAACCGGCATCAGAGGATGAGGAGGCTGTGGGAGTCAATGAATAAGAAATGGTTAGCCGGACCGTACCTGGTCTGGATGGTTGGTTTCATCGTCATTCCGCTGCTTCTGATCGTGTATTACGGACTGACGGATAAGTCCGGGGCTTTCACCCTGGCAAATGTGCTCTCCATCTCCACCCCGGAGCATGTGAAGGCGCTGTATCTCTCCCTGGGATTATCCCTGGTGAGTACGGTCATCTGCCTGCTCTTAGCCTATCCGCTGGCCATGATCCTGCGTAACCGCGGCATCGGCCAGGGCAGCTTCATTGTTTTCATCTTCATTCTTCCGATGTGGATGAACTTTCTGCTGCGCACCCTGGCATGGCAGACCCTTCTGGAGAAAAGCGGTGTCATCAACGGCATCTTAACCGCCCTGCACCTGCCGAACCAGAGCCTGATCAACACACCGGGCGCCATCATCCTGGGCATGGTCTACAACTTCCTGCCGTTTATGGTGCTTCCTATCTATAACGTGCTGTGCAAGATCGATGACAACACCATCAACGCAGCAAGGGACCTGGGCGCGAGCTTTACCCAGACGCTTTTGTGGGTATGGCTTCCCTTAAGCGTGCCGGGTATCATCAGCGGCATTACCATGGTATTTGTACCATCCCTGACCACCTTCGTAATCTCCAACTTACTGGGCGGCAGCAAGATCCTCCTGATCGGCAACGTCATTGAGCAGGAGTTCACCAAGGGCAGCAACTGGAACTTAGGCTCCGGCCTCTCCCTGGTTCTCATGGTCTTCATCCTGATCAGCATGGCGCTGATCGCAAAATATGATAAAAACGGCGAAGGGAGTACATTCTAATGAATAAGATCCGACAGAATTTCAGACGGTTCCTGCAGGATTTCTACCTGGTGCTCATCATGCTGTTTTTATACGCACCGATCGCCACCATGGTGGTGTTATCCTTTAACAGTTCCAAATCCCGTACCCAGTGGGGCGGGTTCACGCTGCAGTGGTACACCCAGATGTTTGCCAGCCGCAACATCATGGCCGCTTTGCAGAACACCCTGCTGATCGCATTTTTGTCCGCACTGATCGCCACCATCATCGGCACTGCGGCTTCCATTGCCATCAGCAGCATGAAACAGGTTCCACAGACTATCGTCATGGGAATCACCAATATCCCGATGTTAAACGCCGATATCGTGACCGGTATCTCCCTGATGCTGGCCTTCATCGCCTTCGGCGTATCCCTTGGCTTTAAAACCGTGCTGATCGCCCACATCACCTTCAATATTCCCTATGTGATCCTGAGCGTCATGCCAAAATTAAAGCAGACCAACCGCTTCACCTATGAGGCAGCACTGGATCTTGGCGCAAGCCCGTTCCGTGCCTTCTTTAAGGTGGTGTTCCCGGATATTTTACCGGGCGTGCTTTCCGGCTTTCTGCTGGCCTTCACCATGTCCCTGGATGATTTCATCATCACCCACTTCACCAGAGGCGCCGGCATCAACACCCTGTCCACCCTGATCTACAGTGAAGTGCGCCGCGGCATCAAGCCGTCCATGTACGCACTGTCTACCGTGATCTTCGTGGCTGTCCTGGCCCTGCTTCTGATCAGTAATTTTGCTCCGAAGAAAAAGCAGGAGACTTAATATTACCGAAATCAAGATTGAGAGGAGATGACTATGAAAAAGAAAGTATTTGCAATTTCCATGGCAGGCCTTACTGCCGCTTCCGCCCTTCTGTCCGGCTGCGGTGCATCCGGAAACACCGGAGCCTCCGGCACGGATTCTGCTGCTTCCGGCAGTACAGATGGCGGCGAGCTCTACGTTTACAACTGGGGCGAGTACATTGACGAGGATGTGATCTCCCAGTTTGAGGAGGAGACCGGCATTACCGTTGTTTACGACCTGTTTGAGACCAACGAGGAAATGTATCCGGTCATCGAGGCCGGTGCTGTCAACTACGATGTCGTATGTCCGTCTGATTATATGATCCAGAAGATGCGCGAAAACGACCTGCTGGCTGAGTTAAACTTCGACAACATTCCGAACATTGACCAGATCGATCCGGCTTACATGGAAATGTCCCAGGCCTTTGACCCGGAAAACAAATACTCTGTTCCTTACTGCTGGGGGACGGTCGGTATCCTGTACAATACCAGGCTGTTAGAGGAGCTTGGCGTTCCGGCACCGACCAAATGGGCTGATCTGTGGGATGAACGCTTAAGCGGCGAAATCCTCATGCAGGACAGCGTCCGCGACGCCTTCATGGTAGCATTAAAAAAAGACGGCTACTCCATGAACAGCGAAAGCAAGGACGAGCTTGAGCAGGCAAAGCAGGAGCTGATTGACCAGAAACCACTTGTCCAGGCTTATGTCATCGACCAGGTAAGAGATAAGATGATCGGCGGCGAGGCTGCTGTCGGTGTCATCTATTCCGGCGAGATGCTTTATATCCAGGATGAGGTTGCAAATCTGGGGCTCGACTATAATCTGGAATATGTGATCCCGGAAGAGGGAACCAACCTGTGGCTGGATTCCTGGGTCATTCCGAAAAACGCGAAAAACAAAGAAAATGCAGAAAAATGGATTGACTTTATGTGCCGTCCGGAAATCGCGAAGGCAAACTTTGAGTACATCACCTACCCGACCCCGAACAAAGGCGCATTCGAGCTGTTAGACGAGGACATGCAGAACAACAAGGCAGTCTTCCCGGATATCGATTCCCTGAAGGATTCTGAGGTTTATAAGTACCTTGGTGATGACACCGATGCTATTTACAATGAGCTCTGGAAAGAAGTCAAAGCAAACTAAATAAAATTCAGACATATTACGCAATACAAGAGGAGATTGAGAAAATGAAAAAAAGATGGATCGTATCTGCTGCGGCACTGTCCGCAGCGGCACTTGCTGTAACTGGCTGCGGCGCTTCTGCGTCTGACAGCTCTGCTTCCGGTAACTCCGGTGATTCCGCCGCATCCGGTGACGCCGGCGAGCTCTACGTTTACAACTGGGGCGAGTACATTGATGAAACCGTCATTGATGAGTTCGAGGAAGAGACCGGAATCAAGGTTGTCTATGACCTGTTCGAGACCAACGAGGAGATGTACCCGGTCATCGAGGCCGGCGGCATTGCCTACGATGCGGTATGTCCGTCTGATTTCATGATCCAGAAAATGCGCGAGCACGACCTTCTGGCTGAGATCAACTTTGATAATGTACCGAACATTGACCAGATTGATCCCCTTTACATGGAGCTGTCAAAATCCTTCGATCCGGAAAACAAGTACGCCGTTCCGTACACCTGGGGCACCATCGGCATCCTCTACAATAAGGAGCGCCTGCAGGAGCTTGGCGTTCCGGCACCGACCAAATGGGCAGACCTGTGGGATGAGCGCTTAAGCGGCGAGATCCTTATGCAGGACAGCATCCGCAGCGCCTTCATGACCGGTCTAAAGAAAAACGGCTACTCCTTAAACAGCACCAACCCGGATGAGATCAACAAGGCCAAGCAGGATCTGATCGACCAGAAGCCACTGGTCCAGGCTTATGTGGTAGACCAGGTTCGTGACAAGATGATCGGCGGCGAGGCCGCTGTCGGCATCATCTACTCCGGCGAGATGCTCTACATTCAGGGCGAGGACGGCACCGACAACCTGGAATATGTGATCCCAGAAGAGGGCACCGACCTGTTCATCGACTGCTGGGTCATCCCGAAAAATGCGAAAAACAAAGAGAATGCTGAGAAGTGGATCAACTTCCTGTGCAGACCGGACATCGCAAAGAAGAACTTTGAGTACATCACCTACTCCACCCCGAACAAGGGCACATTTGAGCTGTTAGATGAGGACATGCAGAACAACAAGGCAGTTTTCCCGGACATCGACTCCATCAAGAATGCAGAGGTTCTGAAGTACCTTGGCGACGATGTGGACGAGATTTACAACGAGGCGTGGAAGGAAGTAAAATCAAAATAATCCTGCCTTATAATATAAACAAAGACGACCGACATACGCAACGCGTATGCCGGTCTTTGTTTATTCAGGTACTTATACTCCCATCTTTTTTAACGTATCATCAACAAATTTTTTTGCCCTCGGGATGTCACTCTCATCAATATGCTCGATAATAATCGGAATATTTGGATGATTCTTTGCCAGCCGCTGAACATACAGCGGATAGTTTAAAACTCCAAGACCCGCTCCCGGCAGCTCTACAGCACCAGCGCCACGGAAACTGTTGTGTTCTGCTGAACCACCACCAAACTTTTCTTCCAGGTTTACCGCCCGCTTACAGTCCTTTGCATGTGCAATTTTGATTTTATCATCCAGAACATGGAAAATCTTTTCAATTGTCGGATCTACATCATCAATATTTGAACCATCAAAATAATTGGTCGGATCACATAAAAGTCCTAATCCCGGATGATTCACTTCCTGCAGCAGACGTGCTACCTGATCTACGGAGCCCACAATGTTATTTACATAGTTTTCAACAAGGAATACTGCATCATGATCATATGCAAACTTCGCCAGGTCAATTGCTACTTTTTTAAATTCCTGATAAGCTTCTTCTGTATAGTTCTTAGGATCTGCCGACCAGTCACTTTCTTCATTGTATGTGCCGGTCTCACTAACTACGTAAGGTGTACCAAAATCTCTGGCGTGTGCCAGAATTTCTTTTACATAATCAATATTCTCCTGGCGTTTTTCCGGATCCGGGTGCACAAGGTTTGTATAAGCAGAAATCGCTACGATCGGAAGATTGGCATCACGGAATGCGTCTCGAACCTGATTGGCTTTTTCTTTTGTGATATTGCCTCTGGAAAGGTCAATATCTTTGAATTCCAGGTCTAACTGCACGCAACTCATTCCATCCTTTTTCGCACGTTCAATCGTTTCTGCCAACGTATATGGATAATATCCTGTAAAAATACCAACTGAGATCATAAAAAACTCCTTTCCCTGTCCGTTTCAACAGCATCATACATTCCATCTGCTATATTACAATTACGCATTCAGAATCTGGTCCAGATAAATGGTTTTCTCCTGTGCAATGGACTGATAACATGCCTCTACGCATGCAAGTGTCTTCACGTTATCACGTGCACTGATTTCCGGATCTGTTCCCTTTTCTACTGCACACAGCAGATTTGCCATCGTTCCAACAAAAGCATCCGGGAACCACTGTGTCGTCCACTTTGGTTCAATCCACTGGTTCGGATAAGATTTACATGCAAGCTTCAAGGTACTGCCGCAGAATTCCGGAGCCCGCTTATGCCAGCCAAATTCTCCCTCTGCAAACCCTTCTGTGCCCTCTACCCGCCAGTTAATGTAATTGTGTTTCTCACACGGCTCTTCCGGCCATGCCCAGACATCATCCAGACTGGTTGCCATTAGCCCGTCCTTATACTGATAAGTATACTGTACAATTCCATCCGTGTGTTCAAATTTGGTTCTCGGATCGGTTCGGCATAATGCTGTTATTTTTTCAGGATCACCAAAGAGATAACGGAAAATATCCAGATGATGAACGGCCATCGCATAAATCTCCAGTTTATGATATTTCTGTAAAAACGTCTGCCAATCCGGAATGGCACGCATATCGATAGAAGCAATAACCGGTTTTCCAATCAATCCCTTATCCAAAATTCGTTTCAATGCGCGCATAGACTGATCATAACGCATATTGGAATTCACAGCGATCGGAATTCCAGCTTCGTCTCCCAGCGAAACAATCCGTCTTGCTTCTTCCAGGGACATCGCAATCGGTTTCTGGCACAAAATACCTTTTACATGATCTGCTGCATGTCTGCAGATATATTCAACGATATCCGGCTGTACATGCGGCGGAACTGCAATATCAATAATTTCTATGGATTTATCATCCACCAGTTCTTTCCACGTCGGATATACTGTCTGAATCTTATGTAATGCAGCTACTTCCTTACTCTGTTCCTGATCCAGCGAAGTAATGGCAACCGGATTAAAGCCGGCTTTTCGATAAGCTTCCAAATGACAATTTCTCACAATAAAACCGGCTCCAATAACACCAATCCGGTAATCAAGACGCTTTGGCATTTCCGGCAGTGTCGCCAGTTCCAGTTCCCGTTTGATTTCCTCCATGTTCTGTCCCCCTTTTCCTTTATAAAGCCGGAACCTCATTTTCTGATATACGTTTTCTACGCTCTACATATGCAGGAAGAATGGTAACATCTTCTTCCGTAAACCAGGCAAACGGATCTGTACTGCAGGTCAGGGCGAAATTCGCCCAGGCATTTAATGATCCGGAACGAATCACAACTTTTGCCTTTGGTGCAATTTTTTCCACAAGCTGCTCATGCGGAATTCCTTTAAAAACCGCACCGGATCCCGTATAGATTTCCTGGATATCCTGATACAATGCAGGATGATGTGTCTTTACCTCCGGTGCAAATGCTACTTCTTCCACAAAAATTTCCTTACGGAGCATCCTTAAAATATCAAGCACATCGACTGCTCCTGCATAATATCCCAGGTCAATGCGATTTGCATCTTTGGGTATCGGAAAACCTGCATCTGTTACAAGAATAATATCTGTATGTCCACATGTAGCAAGTGCTTTCGCTAATTCCGGGTGTAGAATACGTCCTGGTCTCATTATAGCATCTCCTCTCCAAATTGTCAGACAGAATGTATCTTTATAAATTCATCCACTTCTTTTGCAGTGTGATAGGACGGTACTGTTTCCCATTTTGTACAGCAAAGACCAGCCACGGCATTTGCATACGCTACCGCATCCTTCATGGAAGCTCCGTCTGCCAGTGCAACGGTTAAACCGGCATTAAAGCTGTCTCCAGCACCATTCGAATCCACAACATCAATTTTATAAGAGTCAACGTGGGCGCTTTCTTCCAATGTATGAATATCCACTCCATCTCCGCCCAAAGTCATGATCACCTTCTTACATCCAGTCTGCAGCAGTTTCGTTGCAACCTGCCTGTGGGTCAATGGTGCATCCGGCAATTCTCCAATTGTAATTCTCGCCTCTGTTTCATTCGGGGTAATGATGTCAACAAAACTCAAATCACGTCCCATCAGATTTACTGCCGGTGCCGGGTTTAAAATAGTCGTCTTCCCCAGCTCTTTCGCCCGCTTCAGTGCATACAATGCAATGTCGATCGGAATTTCCAGCTGGGTCAGAATCACATCTGCATTCTGAATCTGATCGATATGGGCTTCAATGATTTCTTCAGAAATCAGTTCGTTTGCTCCCATTGCGACTACAATCACATTATTCGCTTTTACATCCTTCACAATAAAACCGACCCCTGTCGGTTTTTCATCCGTGATCAGAATGCCCTCTGTATGTACCCCTTCCTGTTTCATAAGGTTTACAAACTCATGTCCAAACGAATCATTCCCTACCACACCAATATAACCAACCTCTGCACCAAGGCGTGCAGCCTGAACTGCCATATCGGAACCTTTGCCGCCATAAGTTTCCCGGTAATCATAGCCAATTAAAGTCTCACCTAACAGCGGGATTCTGTCTGATGTCATGACTAAGGCCTTTGCATAACTTCCAATGATACATATCTTCACTTCCGTTCCACCTCCGTCATCCGAAATGTAAAGTTTTAATATGCATTAATATCTCCTACAAGCCCGTCTACAATAGCCGGACCGGAACTGGTACCCACAAGTTCCGCACCTGCTTCAAACATTGTTTTCATCTTTTCCAGGGTATTTACCTTACCGGATACTTTGACACGGCATGGAAGTGTAATGTTTTCTTTCAGGATTTTCACGTCCTCAGCAGTAGCCGGGCATCCGCCGACGCCCCAGCCGCTCGACTGTTTTACCCAGTCAATTCCTGCTTCACACGCAAGCTGTGCTGCTTTTTTCTTTAATTCCGGGGTCGTAATATAACCAAATTCCAACATTGCTTTTACAATGACACCACTCGCATGCGCTACTTCAACAATCTGGCGCATTTCCTCAAAATATGCTTTTTCTTCCCCACCTAACAGCAGACCCGGGTTCGGCGGAAAATCAAACTGGTCGACACCGGTTTTGATCATTTCTTTCAATGCTGCAATCTTCATAGGTAATGTATCATTCGCAATTGGAAAATTCAGCGTCGATGCAACCTGAATTCCGGTTCCTTTTAAAACATCTTTTGCCAGTTCGATATAGCACGGTGCAACCATTGCTGCCTGAAAATCATATTTCATGCATGTTTCCAGATGTTTCAGCATTCCATCTCTGGTAAGGTTTGGATTTACATTCGTGTACTGAATTGCTTTCGCTACCTGCCGCTTATCATTAAAATCAATCATACCGTTTCTCCCTTCTTTTTACGTTTCATGAATCGTTTCATGGTTTTATGATATACTATCACAATCAAAATTACAATAGAATGTTTTCATAAAAAAAAGAAGAAATATTCAGCATTATCGCTAAATACTTCTTCTGTATCTTCTCATCTTGTCGTCCCAACGAAACAATTACCATGATCCATTCGCAGGAGTCATGATTTTACTTTTTATATGTTTCTCCATATTGATCAATGCTTCTTCTTCCGATATTTCGCCATATAAAATCCGATTAATCTCATGCGGAATGATGCGCGTATAAAGTTCGTTTTGCTGATAATCCTTCAACATTGGGGAAAAACGCCGTTTTCTGCTTTTTTCATAACTTTCCGGAATCTGCTTTTTCCACGGATAAATTTCTTCCATATCCGACCTCTGATAAAAGCTTTTTCTAACGGTTGATCCTCCGAGTAAAGATAACGGAATGCTGTTATATTCACTGCATACCCATTTCAAATATTGAAAAGCTTCTTCCTTTTGGTGTCCATGCTGATTCAGACCCAAACTCCAACCGCCAAGCACCGATACTCCTCCTGGAATCATAATACTGCCAATATTTCCTGCCACTTTGGATTTCGTATAATCATTGATCCGCATCGCGTGGGAATCATAAAATACAGCCATTGCTGTATCCCCTTTGCAATATTCTTCCACTGCGGCATCCCAGGAATTTATGTTTCTGTCCGGATTTGAATATTGAAAGCTTTTTATATAATTTCTCAAAGCAGTCACTGCATTGGGACTATGAATCGTCAGGTTTCCATCTAAATCGAAAATATCTGCACCATACGACCAAAGACGGTTCAAAAATCCAATCGTATTATAAATATTCTCTCCCCTGACAGAAATGTTTCCATAATGTACCGGAGACTTTGAATTAAAACTTCTTGTAAAAAACTCAGAAACAAGATTATATTGTGCCCAACTTTCCGGCAGACATAACTCCTGACCATAATTTCTGAAAAACTGACGTTTCAGCGCAGCATCTTCAAACAGGTCTTTTTGATAAAGTAATATCTGGGTACCTGACATAAACGGCAATGCATACAGTTCATTTTCATACATTCCATATTCTCGTACCATTCCATCAATAAATCCGTCCAGATACTCCCGGTTATTTCGGAATTGATCGGTTAAGCAGGCAATTCCACCGCTCTTAGCAGCTTCTTCCACCCAGGATATATCAATCATAAAACCGTCATATTCACTTTCCTTTTCTCTCGCACTTCTCAATATCAGCGTTTCCAATTCTTTATATTCCAGCAGATCTATAAAAATCCGGATCCCTGTGTTTTTCGTATATAGGTCCGAATACATCTGTAAACCTCTTGCTGCCGGGGAATCATATAAAGCAAACTTCAAATGGACATTTTCTTTCTTCTCTAATTCAGGCAGTGCCTCTTTATATTCGAAAGTTCCCGCAATATTTTGTGTCAGATATTCATGTGTATACGACTGTTCCAATGCATCCATCAAACGGTCCACAGCCCCTTGCGCAACTACATTTTGAGAGACATTCGCACAACCGATGCTGCAAGTGTTTTGCTCTGCCCACTGGCTCTCCTTACAGCAGAAAATAACAACATCTTTTCGGTCTAATAATTCAAGTGCGCGTTCAATTCCAGCTTCAATTTCGCTATTGCTTGCGATAATTCCCCTTACTTCCGGATTTTGATGTAAAAGTTCATATGCAGCCTGAAACGCCCGTTCCCTGCTGTCTACAATTTTTGTATAGTTTGTAAGCTGATAGGAATGTACATATTCTGTTGCATATAAAAAAAATTTCATAGAATCAAATATAAATCCTATATTCTGTATTCCAAGCTGCAGCATTTTTTTATAAGCCTGCTCAACAGCAGGGCGGTAATCAATCTGGATCAGATCTCCTGTATACCCAGATAATGGATATTTCGTAATAATCACATATGGAATTTCTTTTTTTTCTTCCGGAATGGTAAGCTGCTCTTTGGCGGGTGAATACCAGATTATTCCATCTACACATTGTTCCACACACTGCATCAGACTTTTCTTTTCCAAAAGCCAGTTATTATTACTGATTTTAAGTATCAGTCCATATCCTTTTTCTCTAAGAAAGTTCTCCAGGCTAGAAAGAAAGTGTGCATGATCTGACTGACATACTTCTGGCATAATAACGCCAATCAACTTACTTTTTGTATTTTTCAGGCTTCGTGCATTGGCATCTGGCCGATAAGATAATTGATTGATTGCATTTTCTACCCGCTCAATTAATTCATCGTTTGATGTTTTTCCATTTAAAACATTCGAAACCGTTCCAACTGAAACTCCGGCTAACTTTGCTACTTCTTTTATCGTCGCCATAAAAACTCACTCCTTGAATCTTTTCCGCTCTATTTCATGAGTTGTTCTGTGATATCCGCATAGGTTATTCGATGCACATTTCCCATATAATCTGAAAAATATATATGGCTGCATTGACATTATTTATAATGTAGCATGCAGCCATGTTTTAATCAATTGAATTTTCGTTATTTATGATTTCCACGCCTTAGATCAGTGCCAGCGTCTTCAGCACATACAGCCAGAACGTCAGGGAAAATGCACTTCCCAGCGTAGTAATTGCCACAATGCTGGAACTTAAAACACCACTGTGTCCCATATTCCGTGCCATCACATAACTGCTGACCGTCGTGCTGGAACCCAGCATAACCAGGATTGCGATAAGTTCTGCTTCACGGAAGTCCAGAAGTACAGCCACTGGAAGAAACAGCGTACACAGACCAAACAGCTTCATAAAGCTTGCCACGAATGCTGGTCCCATACCGGTTTTCGCCTCACCCCAGTTAAAAGCAGCGCCCATCGTCATCAGACCAAGAGGCGTCGTCAGACTGCCAAGATTGGAAACCGTCTTTGACAGAATAGTCGGCATCGGAAGCCGGAGAAGTGACCATAACGCACCAGCCAGAATCCCCAGGATAATCGGATTGGTCACAATTCCTTTCAGTGTCTTTTTGAGCAGTTCCGGACTCATACCGTTCTGCCCCGGCTTTGTAAAGGAAAGAACCAGAACCGCCATGATATTATAAAGCGGCACACTGCCGATGATCATGAGCGGTGCCATACCAGAATTGCCATAGATATTGGTGATAAACGCAATTCCTAAAATTGCCGCACTGCTGCGATAAGCGCCCTGGATGAATTCGCCCCGCTGGGACTTATCTTTCAGCGCCATGGACATCAATGCTACAAGGGAAATGCTAAGCAGTGTCGCCATAAAACAAAATGCCACAAACTTTCCATCCCATGCCTTAGAAAAATCCTGTTTTGCCAGATCTCCGAACAGCAGCACCGGCAAGGTTGCCTTAAACACAAACTGGTTCAGCCCATTGATCATGTTTTCTTTTAAAAGTCCCACTTTTCTGAAAAATACGCCCAGGACCATAAGCAAAAATATTGGTATGGTCGCATTCAGACTAAATATCAGATTATCCATGTACCTCATTTCCTCCCATTTCCAAATGTAACGTTCTCTTTGTGTAAACTTTCATTTACCGCTACCTATTATAATCTTGACCAATACAATTGACAAGCGAAAAAGGCGCTGCAGGGAACAACTTCCCCGCAGCGCCTTTCTGGCAGTAATCGGACATTACATTTGTTGCATTCTTCTGTTTTACACGAACCTTATTTGATGAAGCTTACATGCTTGCAGATCTCTTCGATTGCTTTTTCTTTTCTTTCATTAAAGATGACTTTGTTCTCCTCGAACAGGTTGCGTCCTTCGGTATCGATGGATACGATCAGCGGACCAAACTCTTTGACACGGCAGTTCCACAGAGTCTCCGGCATACCCAGGTCTCTCCACTCAGCGCGGACGATCTCTTCTACCTCGGTAGCTGCTACAACTGCGTTTCCAGCCGGGAATACACAGTGGATTGCTTTGTAGTTCTTGCAGGCATACTCGGTGTTCGGGCCCATGCCGCCCTTACCGATGATGACCTTAACACCGGTCTTCTCTACGAACTCTTTCTCGAATTTCTCCATACGCATGGAGGTGGTCGGTCCTACAGAAACCATCTCAAACTTATCATTTTCAAGCGGGCGGATGATCGGGCCTGCATGGAAGATTGCAGCGTCACGTACATCAACCGGCAGTTCACGTCCTCCCTCTACCAGGCGACGGTGTGCCACGTCACGGCAGGTAGTCATGCTTCCGTTTAAGTATACAATGTCACCAATGTGAATGTCTTTTAAATCCTCCTCAGAAACCGGAGTCGTCAGAATTTTCTTTCCATCTTTCAGTTCCAGCATTATAAAGTCACCCCCGAATGTGTAGTAATGGTATAGTTCAGATCCTTATCAAAGATAATGTGGCCGCGGCGATGAGACCAGCATCCTACGTTTACGGCTACACCGATGGTGGAAGGATGTCTTGCGGTGTTCTCGATATGTACGCCCATGACGGAGTACTTACCGCCCATACCCTGCGGTCCGAGGCCAATTGCGTTGATGCCGTCTTCCAGAAGTTTCTCCATGGAAGCTGCGCGCTCGTTCTCGTTGTGGCTTCCTAACGGACGCATCAGGGCTTTCTTGGAAAGCAGAGCTGCGGTCTCTACGGAAGTTGCGACACCAACGCCAACTAAGAGCGGCGGGCATGCGTTTAAGCCATAGGAGGTCATAACATCCATAACGAAACGGGTAACACCCTCATAGCCTGCGCCTGGCATCAGGACCATTGCCTTACCCGGAAGGGTACAGCCGCCGCCTGCCATGTAGGTGTAGATCTCGCACTTGTCGCTGTCCGGAACGATATCCCAGAATACAGTCGGGGTACCCTTACCTACGTTCTTGCCGGTGTTGTACTCATCGAAGGTCTCAACACTGTTGTGACGAAGCGGAGCCTCGAAGGTTGCCTTTACAACAGCCTCTTTTAACAGAGCCTCCAGCTCACCGATTAACGGGAAGCTGGTGCCACATTTTACCCAGAACTGTAACACACCAGTATCCTGGCAGCTCGGACGGTTTAAGGTCTTTGCTAATACCTGGTTCTTTTTCATGGTCTCATAGATTACTTTGGACAGCGGACTGTCCTCCTTCTCTGCCAGTTCATCTAACTTGGCAATGATGTCATCCGGCAGTACTTTACCGATATGGGATACGAAGTTCGCCATATAAGTAGTAAGCTGCTCAACCTGTTTTTCTTTACTGGTCATCATCTCAATCTCCTTTTATACCTGTTGTTTATGGCATCATTATATCGGTTGCATCTGTGCTTGTATATTTACTAAAAATGATACCCCTATAAAAAAAGGTTAAAGCTTTCTTTTGTTTTTCGGCACAATCCTCCAATTTCATGGTATAATTTTAGGCAATGGCCCCGGCTTTTTCGTAAATATTTCCCAATAAGCCGGTAAAATCCGCAAAAACAAGGAGAAGGCGCTTTATGAAAATTGTCCAATTAGAATACTTCTGCATGGTCAGCCACTACCACAGCATTACCCAGGCTGCCCAGAAACTCTACGTCACACAGCCAGCAATTTCTAACGCCATCAAGGAACTGGAGAAGGAATTTTCGGTAAGCCTTTTCGTCCGGTCCAAAAATCATCTGACTCTGACCACCGAAGGCGAACTGTTCTACCAGAAAGCCAGTGAGCTTCTGGCCTCCATCAAACAGACCACCCAGCTGTTTTACGATCTGGGCAAGCAGATTCCGCCTATCCGTATCGGCATCCCGCCGCTGTTAAGCACGATTTTTTTTCCGGATCTCGTCCTGAAATTTAACAAGCTGTACCCGGAGGTCCCGGTGGAGCTCTTTGAGTATGGTTCCATCCGTGCCGCTTCCCTGGTACAGGATGAGACTCTGGATCTGGCTCTGGTCAATATGCATTTTTACAACATCGACAAGATGAACTCTTTCCGCCTCCAGACAGAACACCTGGTGTTCTGTGTTTCCAAGGAACATCATCTGGCGAAGATAAAAGAACTTTCCATAGAAATGCTGAAAGACGAGCCCATCATCATGTACAATACAGACTCCGTGCAGAATACAACCCTGAATGCCCGCTTTGAGAATGCCGGCATCACCCCAAATATCATCATGCACGCAAGCCAGCTCTACACCATTGAGCGGTTTCTGCAGAATGGAAATTGCGGCGCTGTGCTCTACTCTTTTCTGGTCAAAAACATGAACGGCGTGAAAGGCATCCCAATCACACCGCTTATCCAGCAGGAAATTGGTATTGTGTGGAAAAAGGGAAAATATATGAACGGAAGTGTGGAAAAATGGATTGATTTTATCCGGAATAAGTGATAAAACATGAAGCTGAAAGAAGGGATGCTCATGAACCGAAAGCACGGACATCAAATGTCTGACTCACTGATCATCATGATTCTGCTGAATCTGTCCGGCGGAACCCAGGATGCCTGTTCTTATTTTTTACGCGACCATGTTTTTGCAAACGCGCAGACCGGAAATATTGTTCTGATGGGCTGCTATCTGATCTCAGAGGACTTTCGTGATTCCATCCGGTATTTTCTCCCGGTATTCTGTTTTGCGCTTGGCGTTCTTACTGCCTGCTTTATCCGCAGCAAATGCCGCCACACCGGAAAGATTCACTGGCGTCATCTGGTTCTGGTAATGGAAATCCTGCTGCTCTTTGTGGTCGGCTTTCTGCCGCCACAGGTAAACTGGCTAGCAAACGCGCTTACCTCCTTTGCCTGTGCCATGCAGGTGCAGTCCTTCCGCACGGTCAGCGGCAGCGCCTATGCCAGCACCATGTGTATCGGCAATCTGCGAAGTGGTATGGATCATCTCTACCGGTTTATAACCGGGAAAAAGAAAGAAGAAGGAAAAACCGCAGCCATCTATCTGACTGCTATCACCTCCTTTGCCATTGGCGCAGCCTGCGGCGGTCACCTGACCACGTATTTTTCCTACCGCACCATATGGATTTCCTGCGGAATTCTGATTCTCTGCTTCCTTCTGATGCTAATCGAGGAGGAAGAAGATCTGGAAGTTCTGGAAAAGAAAGAACGGAGGGAGCTTCAGGAAGAAAAGCTGCTGGTAAAGGAAGAACAGAAAAAGCTTCAGGAAGAAAAAACCTGAATCATACACGCTAAAATTTCCACAATAAGAAGGACCACTGTACACAGCGGCCCTTCTTATTTGTTATCTCTTATTTACATCTCTTATTTAGCCAAAATATCTCTTTAACAGACCCTCAAATGCACGGCCATGTCTTGCCTCGTCTTTTGCCATCTCATGAACAGTGTCATGGATCGCGTCAAGGTTAGCTGCTTTCGCGCGCTTAGCCAGGTCGAACTTGCCCTCAGTTGCGCCGTGCTCTGCAGCTACTCTCATCTCCAGGTTTTTCTTGGTGGAATCGGTTACGACCTCACCTAACAGCTCTGCAAACTTTGCGGCGTGCTCCGCTTCCTCAAATGCTGCCTTCTCCCAGTAGAGTCCGATCTCCGGATAGCCTTCTCTGTGAGCAACTCTTGCCATAGCCAGATACATACCAACCTCAGAGCACTCACCCTCGAAGTTTGCGCGAAGGTCTGCCAGGATATCCTCGCTCACGCCCTGTGCAACACCTACCACATGTTCAGCAGCCCAGGTCATCTCGCCCTCCTGCTCTTTGAACTTGGAAGCCGGTGCCTTACATACCGGACAAACCTCCGGTGCAGCCTCACCCTCGTAAACATAACCGCATACAGTACAAACCCATTTCTTCATAACTCAGATCTCCTTTTCTTATTTGATGTGTGATATTCTAACTTGTTGTTCTTGATTGATATTAGTAATTGTTACTGATATTAATATAGCAGATGTTTCTCATTTTGTCAACTCTTTTTTTTCAATTTGCATGAAATACGTAACGGTCCAACCGTTCGAATGCCTCCTGCACCCGGCTGAATGGCAACGCCAGATTCATGCGGATATGGCACGGACCATGGAAGGGTCTGCCGTCCTGCCAGATGACTCCGACCTCTACACCGGCTCTCTGCAGCTCATCGATCGTCTTCCCATGCTTCTCACACCACTTTGTGCAGTCCAGAAACAGCATGTAGGTTCCTTCCGGCTTTGATACCTCGATACCTTCAAAATGATCCTGAATATATCTGCAGGCAAATTCTACATTGCCGGTCAGCACCTGGCGCAGCTCATCCAGCCACTCATAGCCCTCCGGTTTGTACGCTCCAACCAGCGCGTGCATGGAAAGCACATTCATTGCATTATAATGAGATAAGGAAGACTCTTTCAGAACGCGCTCCCGCAGCCAGGTGTTATAAATAATATGGTAGCTTCCCACCAGACCGGCCAGGTTGAATGTCTTGGATGGCGCATACATAGCTACCGTGCGGTTTCTGGCATCCTCACTCACGGACTGAGTTGGAATGTGTTTGTGTCCTTCCAGAATCAGATCAGACCAGATCTCATCTGAGATTACAAAGACATCATACTTTTTATAAAGCTCCATGGCCTTCTCAATCTCCCAGCGCTCCCACACGCGGCCGCATGGGTTGTGCGGAGAACAGAACACGGCTGCATGAATACGGTTTTTCACGATTTTCTTCTCCATATCCTCAAAATCCATGCGCCAGACACCGTTTTCATCCTTTACCAGCGGAGAATGTACAATATGATATCCGTTGTTTTCCAGACTCATGGTAAAGCCGATATAAGTCGGGGAATGAAGCAGTACGTTGTCCCCTTTGGAACACATCACATTCAGGGCGCTGATCACACCGCCCAGCACGCCATTTTCATAGCCGATGTGCTCCGGCTCGAGTCCGGTCACGCCGTTGCGCTTCTCCTGCCATCGGATAATGGAAGCGTAATATTCTTCCGATGGATCAAAATATCCGTATGCCGGATGCTGCACACGCTCCATCATAGCCTCCACAACCGTTGGTGCGGTCGGGAAATTCATGTCAGCTACCCACATCGGGATCCGGTCAAAGCCTTCCTTCACCTGTGCGCCCGGAATCGGAATGTGCTCTACTGCAATCGCATCTTTTCCGTTGCGATCCAGAATCGAAGTAAAATCGTATTTCATAATCACCTTTTTTCCTTTCGTCAGCATTATAAATCTATTCTCATCTTACCGCGTTTTCGGTCTATCTTCAATATTTTACATGCGCAACACAAAAAGGCTTCCAAATCCAGGCACTTACTCTGTGATTCGGAAGCCTTTTGTGCTATGATGAACATACTATGAATGAAAAGAAAGTGAGGGACTCCCGTTATGACGATCACGTATATCCACCACAGCGGTTATCTTCTGGAGACGGAGCAGGCGCTGCTGCTCTTTGATTTTGTAGAAGGCGCACTTCCGCCACTGGATCCCGCCAAAGACCTGTTTGTGTTTGTGAGCCACCGCCACGAAGACCACTTCAGTCCGAAGATCTTTGATCTGGCAGCCACTCACCCCCGCATCCGTTTTATCCTTTCCGATGACATCTGGCAGAACAAGGTGCCGGATCACCTGCACGGACTCGCCTGGTTCATGGATCCGGAAAAGGTTCTGGAATGGAAGGAAGGCGGCGGGCTTCGCGTAACAGCCTTCAAATCTACGGATGAGGGCGTGGCCTTCATGGTAGAAACCGGCAGTTATACCATCTATCATGCCGGCGACTTAAACAACTGGCGCTGGAACGGCGAAGAGCTGGCATGGAATAACAACATGAGCACCAACTACCGCCGCGAGCTGGAAAAGATCAAAGCTTCCGGTTTCCACCCGGATGTTGCCATGGTTCCGTTAGATGGACGCCAGGAGGATCTGTTTTACCTGGGACTGGATGATTTCATGAGGATAGTCGGCGCCGAAATGGTCTTCCCCATGCACTTCTGGGAAGATTTCAGCGTCATTCCGGCACTGAAAAAGCTGGACTGCAGCGCAGAATACCGGGATCGCGTGGCAGATATCTGCAAAGATGGGCAGCGTTTTTGCTTTCCGGCTTTTCCGGATAACCAATCAGGCGGAGAGACAACATGATATCCACAGTCACAAAAGCCCATGCACAGCAGGAAATCCTGCTCCTCGCCATGAAGGCCGGGCAGATCCAGCTGGAAAACGGAGCGGAAATCTTTCGCGTGGAAGATACCATCATGCATATCTGCCGCGCCTACGGACTTCATTCTGTCCATATTTTCGTGCTGAGTAACGGTATTTTTCTAAGCTGCGGAGATGAGACGGAACCCCTGTTTGCCAAGGTTTTGCAGGTGCCTGTCAACAATACCAACCTGCGCAGAGTTGCGGAAGTAAACCAGCTGTCAAGGCGCATTGAGGAAGAAGGGCTTTCCCCGGAGAATGTACGCAGAGAGCTGACCCGCATCGAGGAGCATCCGGGCTTTCCTGCTGCTTTGCAGATTGCCGTGGCCGGGCTCGCCGGTGCCTGCTTTGGCGTCATGTTCGGCGGCTCGCCGTGGGATTTTTTATGTTCCATTGTTGTCGGAAGCCTGTATCAGGCCTATGCCGTGTATCTCGGCAATCCGCATTTGGGACGGATCGTGCGCACCATTCTCGGCAGTGCCTGGATCACCTTTCTTTGCATCCTCTGTTACCGCTTCGGCCCCGGAGAAAATTTTGATGCCATGATCATCGGCGGCATTATCCTCATGGTTCCCGGAGTTGCCTTCACCAACGCTATCCGCGACATGGTCGACAGTGATTACATTTCCGGCTCTGTCCGAATGCTCGATGCCGTCATAAGCTTTTTCTGCATTGCCATCGGTGTCGGCGTGGTGCTTGCGCTGTACGGAAATATAGCCGGTGCTCCGCTGCTTCCATAATAATAGGAAAGAGAGG
The DNA here is from genome assembly GCF_048380235.1 of Ventrimonas sp. Classification (NCBI taxonomy): domain Bacteria; kingdom Bacillati; phylum Bacillota; class Clostridia; order Lachnospirales; family Lachnospiraceae; genus Ventrimonas; species Ventrimonas sp. The sequence continues at coordinate 23,914 of NZ_DBFCCJ010000034.1, forward strand.
TTCTTCATGCTGCACCTACTGATTCAGACCTGTGCGGCCGCCATGGCCACCATAGGATTTTCCCTGCTGTTTGGCGTTCCGGCCCGCTATTATCCCAGCTGTGCCCTCATTGGCGGCGTAAGCTGGCTTGCCTACCTGCTTCTGCTGCCCTACAGCTCTGTCTCTATTGCCACCTTCGCCGCCACGGTCATTGTGATCCTCATGTCACGATGGTTTGCGGTACGGAAGCGGTGCCCGGTCACCATCTTTCTGATTTCCGGCATCATCCCGCTGGTGCCGGGTGCAGGAATCTACCGGGCAGCCTACTACACGGTCACAGATCAGCTTTACCTGGCGGTCCAGACCGGTTTTGATGCCGTCAAAATGGCAGTTGCCATTGTACTTGGGATTGTGTTCGTTTTTGAAATTCCGCAGACGGTATTTCAGATCGGCAATCATAAAGCTCACCAAAAACACTAATTTTTACAGATACAGGAGGAATCATTATGCTGTTACTTCAGAATGGACGGGTCATTGACCCGAAATCAGGACTGGATCAGGTCATGGATCTGGTCACAGGCAACGGAAAGATCCTGGAGCTTGGAAATGATTTAAAAGAAAAATATCCGGATGCCCGGGTGATTGACGCCACCGGTCTTGTGGTGGCTCCGGGACTCATTGATGTTCACGTGCACTTCCGTGATCCGGGACTTACCTATAAGGAAGATATTCATACCGGTGCTGCTGCCGCTGCCGCAGGCGGATTCACCACCGTGGTCTGCATGGCCAACACCAAACCGCCGGTTGATAACGTGGAAACCCTCGAATATGTGCTGGCAGAAGGCAAAAAGACTCCGATCAATGTCTTAAGCGCTGCCAATATCACGGTCGGCATGAAGGGCGAGGTTCTCACCGACATGGAGCTGTTGAAGGCCCACGGCGCTGCAGGCTTCACCGATGACGGTATTCCGTTAAAGGACAGTGCTCTGGTAAAGAAAGCCATGGAGGAGGCTGTCCGCTTAAACGTACCGTTAAGCTTCCATGAAGAAGATCCGACGCTTATCACCAATAACGGCATCAACCGCGGTGCGGTGTCCGAGCACTTCGGCATTGGCGGCTCCCCGGCTGCCGCAGAGGATGTTCTGGTAGCCCGCGACTGCATGCTGGCCCTGCACACCGGCGCCCTCATCGATATCCAGCATATCAGCTCCGGGCACTCCGTCCGCATGGTAGAACTGGCCAAGCAGCTTGGCGCCCATGTCATGGCAGAAGTTACCCCGCACCATTTCAGCCTAGATGAGACCGCAGTCTTAAAACACGGCACCCTGGCGAAAATGAACCCGCCGCTTCGCACGCTTGAGGATAAACAGGAAATTCTCCGCGGCTTAAAGGAAGGTGTCATCGACATCATTGCCACCGACCACGCACCGCACAGCACAGAGGAGAAGGCAAAACCGCTTACCGAAGCACCGAGCGGCATCATCGGCCTGGAGACCGCACTGGCTCTTGGTGTCACCAACTTGGTCCGGGAAGATGTCCTGACCATGCCGCAGCTCATGGAAAAGATGAGCCTGAACCCGGCCATCCTCTACCACCTGGAGGGAAACAAGGGACATTTAAGCACCGGTGCAGATGCCGATCTGGTACTCTTCGATCCAAACGAAAAATGGACCGTAAAGGAATTCAAATCCAAAGCCACCAACTCTCCGTTCATCGGTGAGGAGCTTTACGGAAAAGTAAAATACACCATCTGCGGCGGAAAGATTGCTTATGTTGCTATTCCCCTCCGGAATAACTGATATTTTTTCTCAATAATGGCCTTTTAGAGGGAGACTTCCGAATTCACCGGTTGTCTCCCTTCTTTTTTTCTGTTATAGTGGTTAGCAAACGCTTACCGTGTGCATATCAGGAATGTCCTTTGAACGGAAGCAGGCACTTTATTCAGGAGGAACCGGATACTATGGAATTACGTCAGCTGGAATATTTTATGATCACCTGCGAAAAAGGCAGCTTTAACCAGGCTGCCGAATGCCTTTACACCACACAGCCCAATGTCAGCAAGGTAATCAGTTCCCTGGAAAAGGAGCTGGGCCGCCCGCTTTTTGAGCGCAGCAGCCGCGGTATCCGCATCACTCCCTATGGTGAAACAGTCCGGGAATATGCCCAGAATATTCTCCACAATGTCAGCCTGATCGACTCCCTGACCGACCGGAACCAGGGCAAGAAATTCAGCCTCGCCACCTATCCCAGCAACATGATTTCCCGCCTGCTGACCGACTTCTATCAGGAAATGGGCAATTCCTACATCGTAGAACACTTAGAAGGCACCGTGGAAGAGATCTGCAACCGGGTTGCCCAGGGACTTTCCGAGATTGGGGTTGTCTATATCGCAGAAAAACAGCTGCACCAGTTCCAGCATATTCTGTCCCACAAAAAGCTGAAATTCATTCCCCTGGATATGAAAGAAGCCTGTGTTTATGTCGGCCCGAACCATCCGCGCTACCACGATGAAAGCATTGACTTTCAGGATCTTTCCTCTCTCTCCTTCGTCCGGGGTGTACGGGAATTTTTCTCAGTGGAACACCATTTAAGCCATGTAAGCCTGGGCGCCATCAGTACAGAACAGCTCCATTATTCCGTCTACACCAACAGTGACCACCTGACCATCAACCTGCTGATGAATACCGATATCTGCAGCCTGGGCATTAATTTTCTCTATGACCAGTACCGCCAGTACGATATCCGCCAGCTGCAGATCAACAACTGTGAGCCCTTTCTTCTCATCGGTTACATCTGCCCGGATGACACAAAATTAAGCACCGCCGCCGAGTGGTTTATCCGTCATTTTCAGGCAATTTTATAAGAATTTCGTCCTTGTTATAACATTTTGGAATAACTAAGCCCCTCCAAATTCATCAGTAGTAAGCTTTTGCTAACCCATGTTATACTTTCATCGTTCGCACCGGATGTGTGGACAGAAACGATAACAAGCTTTTACAACAGGAGGACACTGATTATGAAAAAAAGATGGGGCACACTGCTTCTTGCAGGTCTCTTAGGCACCGCCGTGTTAAGCGGCTGCGGTTCATCCGCCTCTGACTCTGCATCTACTGCTGCCGCAGATTCCGCTGCTGCAGAAACCACCACTTCTTCTGAAAATACAAAAGAAGATCTGATCTTTGTAAACTACCGCGATATCCGCGATTTAAACCCGCATTTATATGCCGGCGAGATGTACGCGCAGGAAATGCTGTACGAGGGTCTCGTCAACATCACCGCAGACGGTTTTGAGGGTTGTCTGGCTGAGAGCTGGGATGTCAGCGAGGACGGTAAGGTCTACACCTTCCACATCCGCCCGGGCGTCCTGTTCTCCGATGGAGAGAAATGTGATGCCTATGCCATCAAGGCCAACTTTGACGCAATTCTGGAAAACAAGGACCGCCACACCTGGCTGGAGATGATGCACCTGCTGGTCGGCGTTGACGCTCCGGATGAGAACACCTTTGTCATCGAGCTGTCTGAGCCGTACTACCCGCTCTTAACCGAGCTTGGTGTTACCAGACCGTTTGCCATGATCTCCCCGAAAGCCATGAAAGACGGCAGCACTAAGGATGGCGTAGAGGCTTACATCGGAACCGGCCCATATGTGCTGGATGAGTTTGTCACCGACGAGTATGCCATCTTCAAGGCAAACCCGAACTACTGGGGTGAGCAGCCGGCCATCAAGACCATCACCGTTAAGGTTATCCCGGATAATCAGACCCGTATCCTGGCTCTGGAAAAAGGCGAGATTGATATGATCTTCGGAAAAAACATGATCGATGCTGATGCCATCAACCAGTACTTAGACAGCGATAAGTTCACCGTAGAGCTTTCTGACCCGACCTCTACCAGACAGATTGTCCTGAACACCTCCTCCGATATTCTCTCCGAGAAGGATGTGCGCATTGCGCTTCAGCATGCCACCAACAAGCAGAATATCTCTGACGGTATCTTCTACGGACTGGAGAAACCGGCTGACACCCTGTTCGCAAAAACCATCCCGTACTGCAACATTGATCTGGAGCCGTTTGCCTACGACTTAGAGCTGGCCGGCCAGATCCTGGATGACGCAGGCTGGAAGATGGGTTCCGGCAATGTCCGCGAAAAGGACGGAAAGCAGTTAAACATCGATCTGCTCTACAACAGTGACAGCGTTACCGAGAAATCTATTGCCGAATATCTGCAGAGTGAGTATCAGACCATCGGTGTTTCCTTAAACATCCACGGCGAGGAGGAGCAGTCCTACCGCGATAACATGAAGGCCGGTAATTTCGATATGGTATTCAACATCTGCTGGGGAACCCCGTATGATCCGCAGTCCTCTCTGGCAGCGATGCGCGCGCCGGTATACGGTGACTACGCAGCCCAGCTTGGCCTGGATGATAAAGCAGAGATTGACGAGGCCATCACCGAGATCCTGATCACCACCGACGAGGACAGACGCCAGGAGCTTTACACCTACGTTCTGACCCATCTGCATGAGGACGCGGTTTACATTCCGCTGACCTATGAGTGCAACAAGGCCATTTATCGTTCCGATATGAAGGGCTTCCACTTTACCCAGACTCAGTATGAGGTTCCGTTCCAGGATTTCTCTTTCTAAATGAGGTGCTGTTTTGAAACCATATATTATCAGGCGGATCCTTTCCGCGATTCCGCTGCTTCTCATTATTTCCTTTGTGTGCTTTGTTTTTATCAACCTGATTCCGTCCGATCCGGCTGAGGTGGCCCTGCGCGTGCGCCAGGTGCCCATCATCACCGAGGAAGCCATCGCCGAGGTCCGGGCGGAGCTTGGCCTGGACAAGCCGTATCTGGTCCGCTACTTCACCTGGGTACTGGACTGCCTGCGCGGCAGCTTCGGCATCAGCTATGTGAACCCTACCCGTACTGTGGCGGGGGAACTGCTCCGCTGCATGCCGGCTACCCTTCAGCTGGCAGGTGCTTCCCTCATCATGGTAATCCTGTTGAGTCTGCCCATCGGTTTCCTGTGCGCGGTCTACAAGGATGGCTGGTTTGACCGGATCATGCGCGGCATCGTCTTTATGACCACCGCCATGCCGGCTTACTGGGTCGGTCTTCTGATGATGTGGCTGATCTCCATCAAGCTGGATCTTCTGCCCACCAGTGGAAACGGAACCATCCGGCATCTGATCCTGCCGGCCTTTACCGTATCCTTAAGCTACATTTCCACTTATATCCGCCTGATCCGCAACAATATGCTCGAAAACATGAAACAGGACTATGTGCTCTACGCCAACGTCCGCGGCCTGCCGCAGAAATCCATTCTGGTAAAGCATATCCTCAAAAACTCCATGCATACCTGCATCGTTGCCATCGGTATGAGCATTCCGCAGCTGATCTCCGGAACCATCGTCGTGGAAAATGTATTTGCGTGGCCGGGCCTCGGAACTCTGTGCATCAGTTCTATTTTTAACCGGGACTATCCGGTGATCCAGACCTATGTACTTCTGATCGGCGTTCTGTTTGTCGTATTTAACCTGCTGTTTGATATCCTTCAGACGGTATCTGACCCACGTATGCGAAAGGATGGCAACTGATGTTACACCGTTTTCTTCATAATAAAACTGCAGTCGGTACCGTAAGTCTGGTACTCATCGTGGCGCTGATGGGCATCTTTGCCCCGCTCATTGCTCCGCATGACCCTTACGCCACCGACATTCTCAACAAATTTGCCCACTTCAGCAAAGAATATCCTCTGGGCACCGATAACCTGGGCCGCTGTATCCTCTCCCGCATGATCTACGGCATCCGTCCGACCCTCGGTCTTGCCGTCCTGACCATGCTCGGCACCATTGGCCTGGGAGCCCTGATGGGACTTCTGGCCGGTTATTTCCGCGGCATTACCGAAGAGCTGATCATGCGTGTGGTGGATGTGATGCTTTCCTTCCCCAGCCAGATCATGGTATTTGCGGTGGTTGCGCTGCTCGGCATCAACGTCCAGAACGTCATTCTGGCGAACGTCTTCATCAAATGGGCTTGGTATGCCCGCATGATCCGCACCGGCGTCATGCAGTACCGCGACCGGAACTTTGTCCAGTTTTCCCGCTGTGTCGGGTCCCCGGAGCGTTTCATCCTCTTCCGGCACCTGGTTCCCTCCATCGCGGCAGACCTGGCTGTGCTCTCTTCCCTGGATGTAGGCTGGGCCATCATCAATATTTCCACCCTGTCCTTCCTGGGGCTCGGGGTACAGGCTCCGACTCCGGAGTGGGGTGCCATGCTCAGCGAGGCAAAAAATGTCCTGACCAGCAACCCGGCCCAGATGCTGGTACCGGGTATCGCAATTGTTGTTCTGGTTTCTGCTTTTAACTTAATGGGCGATGCCATCCGCGATGTGCTGGACCCGAAGGAGGTGCTGTAATGTCCGCCATTTTAAAAGTAGAAAACTTAAATGTCACGCTGCATCACCGCAGAGCCTCCAAAAAGCTGGTGGAAGATGTCAGCTTTGAGGTCCGGCCCGGCGAATGTCTCGGCATTCTCGGAGAATCCGGCAGCGGAAAAAGCATGACCGTGAAATCCGTACTGGGCCTGCTGGATAAGAATTTCCAGGTTTCCGGAAGTGCCATCTTTGACGGTCAGGACCTGTTAAAGGAATCCAGGGAAGAACTGCGCCGCCTCCGCGGAAGCCGGATCACCATGGTCCTGCAAAATCCCATGACCTGTTTTGACCCGCTCTACCGCATCGGGAACCAGATGGCGGAAACCTTTGCCACCCACACTTCCTGGAATGCGCAGGAAATCCGCACCCGTTCTCTGGAAATCCTGGAACAGATGCGGATCCGGAACGGAGAAGAGGTTCTGGAAAAATATCCGCACCAGCTTTCCGGCGGTATGCTCCAACGTATCATGATCGGCATTGCCATGGCATTGCAGCCGGAGCTTCTGATCGCTGATGAGCCGACCACCGCCATTGATGCCATCACCCAGTATGAGATCCTCGAAGAATTTATCCGTATCAAAAAGCAGAAAAATACCGCCATGCTATTCATCACCCATGACCTGGGAGCCATCTCCAGAGTCGCGGACCGAATTCTGGTCATGAATAGCGGGCATGTAGTGAACAGCGGAAGCTTTGACCACATTCTCAAACATGCCGATGACCCGTACACCCGTATGCTGGTGGAAAAACGTTCTGCTGTCATGCAGCGCTACCGCCAGATCTTACACGGAAAGGAGAGTTCCCATGCTTGAAGTCAATAACGTTTGCGTCAGCTTCCGCAGCGAACGCCAGGAAAAGCTGTTTGGCACCACCCGGGACCAGGTTCTCTTTGATGTCTCCTTAAAGGTGCCCCATGGGACTTGCCTTGGAATCCTCGGCGAATCCGGAAGCGGAAAATCCACCCTTGGCCGCGTGATCTGCGGTCTGTTAAAGCCCGACAGCGGCGAGCTGAAGATTCACGATACCTCCGTCTACACATCCAGAAGCGGCAGAAAAAATCTGCAGAAGCGCTTAAGTGTTGTATTTCAGGACTATACCACCTCTGCCAATCCCCGCTTCCGGGTGAAGGAGATCATTGCGGAAGGACTGGCCGCAAGGGAACGCAACCAGAATGCCCGGTTAAACCGGACCGAAGAAACCCACCGCCTTTTAGAGCTGGTCGGCTTAAATGCTTCCTACGCAGACCGGTATCCCCATGAGCTATCCGGCGGACAACTGCAGCGCGTCTGCATTGCCCGGGCCGTGGCATGCCAGCCGGAGATCATCCTCTTTGACGAAGCCATCTCCTCCCTGGATGCCCACACCCAGGTTCAGATCATGGACCTTCTGCGTGAACTGAAGGAAAGGCTTGGGCTGACCTATATTTTCATCACCCATGATCTGACTTCCGTCACCTATCTCTGCGATGACGTGCTTTTTCTCTACCACGGCCGCATCACCGAACACATCCCTGTGTCCCGCATTGCCGAGACCAAGGACGAATACGCAAAGAAGCTCCTGGCTTCCATGATCGAATTTGACTAAAGGAGAATTTTTGAGATTTATGAGACTGTCTGACTTAAAAGCCGGCAGCGGAGAAAAACAGACTCTCCTGCTGCCTGTCACCAGCCCCTATCCTGTAGAAATGACCGTGATCTGCGGCTGCCGCCCCGGAAAAACCCTGGTGGTGACAGCCGGTGTTCACGGCTGTGAATATGTCGGCATCGAAACACTGAACCAGTTAAAAAAAGAGCTGAATCCCGCCGCTCTCTCCGGCCGCGTAATCCTTCTTCCCCTGGTAAACCCGGAAGGCTTCTACCATGGCAGCAAGCAGACCATCCCGGCCGACGGGCAAAACTTAAACCGCATGTTTCCCGGCAAATCCGATAGCACATTTTCCAGCCAGCTTGCCAGAGTCCTGGAAGAAACCCTGTACCCCGAAGCAGATTTCCTGATGGATCTGCACGGCGGTGATGTCAACGAAGCACTGACACCGCTGCTCTTCTTTCCAACAGCCGTTCCGGAATCCTTGTCTGCCGCAGCTTGTGCAGCCGCTGAAAGCCTCTCCGTTCCTTACCGGGTTGCCTCCACCTCCAGAAACGGACTTTACAGCTGGGCAGCCCAGTGCGGCATCCCCGCCCTTTTAGTAGAGCGCGGAGAACGGGGGCTGTGGAGTGGAGAAGAGGTTTCTGCATGCCGGGAAAATGTGTATGAGCTGATGCGGCATCTGGGAATCCTGCATGTGGACATGGTATCTGCCTGCTTTCCGCAGACCGAAATCCGCAAAGCCGTCTTCGAGGAAGCGCCCGCGGATGGCTTCTGGTATCCCACAATGTCTGAAGCCGGTCAGAAATTAAAACAGGGTGCCCTGCTTGGCACCCTGAAGGATTCTTATGGAAATGAAATTGCCCGCTATACTGCCCCGTTTGAGGGAGTGGTGCTTTACTACACTCTAAGTCTTGGAGTAAGAAGCGGAGATCCGCTCATTGCATACGGAAAGCTGTAAATCGCTTATCCTCAGGCTGATACCCAGGCATATTCAGTGTGCCTGGGCATTTTCTTTCACCAGCACATCTTTCCCATCTATAATTACAGATACTTGACTTTTATTTTTTTCTCCCTATAATTAAGTAATAACTTTATTAAGCAAATACTTCATTTTAAAGGAGGCATTCATGACTGATCTTGAGTTGCTTCATATCATTACCATGCCTACACGCTACCAGATTCTTATGCTTTTGTTAAATCATCATTACTGTGGAAAGGCACTTTCCGCAAAACTGGGCATCAGTGAATCGGCAGTATCCCAGCACCTGCAGGTGTTAAAAAACTGTGGCCTGGTCACCGGTCTGCGAATCGATTACCAGATGCATTACCAGGTGAACAAAGACCTGATGCTCCGGGCTGGCAATGCCCTTTGCCAGGCGCTGTCAGAAACAGAAAAAACACACTGGGATCAGGAAAACTGTGACTGTGAATTTGCTGCGTCCTGCAGCCGGAGAGGAGATTCCAGAAAATCATGAACAAGAATAAAGACTATCTGATCACAGAAAAGCCATCCCGGGCACTGTTTTCCTTCGCGCTTCCTATGATCATCGGAAATCTGTTCCAGCAGGCATACACCATTGTAGACTCCGCTATTGTGGGACATTATGTAGGAGAAACCGCACTGGCCGCAGTCGGCGCGTCCTATGCGCTGACCAGCATTTTTATCTGTGTTGCCATCGGCGGCGGTATCGGCGCGTCGGTCATCATCAGCCAGCATTTCGGTGGACATGCCTACAGCCGCATGAAAACCAGTATCCGTACCGCCATGCTTTCCTTCCTACTCATCAGTCTGATGCTTGGCGGCATTGGCCTGTGCTTCAGCAGACAGATCATGGAAGCCTTAAACACCCCGGCCGATGCCATGGACATTGCTGTAATCTACTTAAACATTTACTTTTACGGTCTGCCCTTTTTGTTTATGTACAACATCCTTTCCTCCATGTTCAATGCCCTCGGTGAATCGCGGATTCCACTGTATCTGCTGATCTTCTCCTCGGTGCTGAACATCTTTCTGGATCTGTACATGGTGGCCACCCTGCATCTCGGTGTTGCCGGTGCCGCTTACGCGACCTTTATTGCCCAGGGTATCTCGGCGGTCTGTTCCTTCCTGATCTTCCTGCACACACTCCGCCGGTTAGACGGGAAAGCAGAAACCTGGTTCAGTAAGGCAGAGTTTTCCTCCATGTCCCGCATCGCATTGCCATCCATTCTCCAGCAGTCCACAGTTTCTATCGGAATGATGCTGGTCCAGTCGGTGGTAAACGGCTTTGGCACACAGATCCTGGCCGGGTTTTCAGCCGGCATGCGGATTGAATCCCTCTGCGTGGTTCCCATGGCCGCCATCGGAAACGCCCTTTCCTCCTATACGGCACAGAACATCGGCGCAGAAAAACACGAACGGATCTCCCTGGGATATCGGACTGCCAATATCATGGTTGCCATCACCGCCATCATCCTGTGTCTGTTCCTGGAGCTTCTCCACCGTCCTTTAGTCGCGTTATTCCTGGACGGTGCTCCCTCGGCCCAGACTGTTGCCACCGGAGAAGGATACCTGCGATTCATCGGCTTCTTTTTCTGCATGATCGGCTTTAAAATGGCGGTCGACGGCATTCTGCGCGGTGCCGGAGCCGTAAAAGTTTTTACCATCGCCAATCTGGTAAACCTGGGGCTGCGTGTGCTCATTGCCAAGCTCGGAGCTCCTGTCTACGGCATTGCCATGATATGGTACGCCGTGCCGCTGGGATGGCTCGCAAACTTCCTGATCTCCTACGGATATTACCGGACAGGGAAATGGAAACAGATAAAATAAACCTGCATAGCAAAACCCGGCGGGCCATCACGGTCCGCCGAGTTCTATTATGCAGGTTTTATATGCTTTTAATCATCCTCTTCCGGTGCCAGCTCGGTAGTCTCTACCTTCGGCGGCATCAGCTTGGAGAATACTACAAATCCAATGAATGCTGCAACCAGGCCCGGGATGATCGGCTGGCTGAACTTAATACCAAACAGCACACCCTTGGAAATATGCTCCAGATACACGACCACAACGGTTCCTGCAAGCAGGGAGGCAATGGTTCCCGCAGTGGATGCCTTCTTCCAGTAATGTCCCATAACGTACGGGAAGAAAGAGCCTGCTGCACGTAAGGTAAAGCAGAACATTAAGATGGAAACAATACTCTGGGTGTTAAACAGCGCAATGAACATGGATGCCACACCTACCAGACACATTACGATTTTGGTAACCTTCATGACAGATTCACTGGACGCATCCGGTTTTAAAACGGCTTTGTAAATATCATTCGCGAAAATGGAACCTGCGCCAAGCAGATCAGAGTCGGAGCTGGACATAGTCGCGGAAATGATACCTGCAAACAGAAGTCCGCAGATCAGGGCCGGCATCGTATTGATGGCCAGAACCGGAAGCGCATAACGAGCGCCTACAGAAGCAAACTGCTCAGAGCTGAACTTACCCATATTGATCAGCGCCAGGGTGATGATACCCAGGATGGTCGGGATGAATGCGTAGATAAAGTTGACCAGTGCTGCCAGCCATGCGCCGCCCTTTGCTGCTTTCTCGTCTTTTGCCGCATAGAAACGGGATACTGCCTCCTGTCCTACAGAGAAGGTTGCGGTATACATGATCACCAGGGAAATGATGCCAAATAAATCATAACCCTCAAACAGGTTCATGGTTCCTTCCGGAATATTTGCGGAAATGCTGCTCCAGCCGCCTGCATAGTTCATGGCAAACGGAACTGCAATGATCATGCCGATGACGATCAGGAAAACCTGTACAAAGTCGGTCAGGGTAACGCTCCACAGACCGCCCATGATGGAGTAAACGGTAACTACCACTGCTACGATAATAACTGCTACCTGATAGTCAATGTTTAACATGGTAGAAAGAATCACTGCGGATGCAATAAACTGTCCTGCGGTCAGTCCTACCAGCGGAAGCAGCATGATCACAGCGGTGATCAGTCCGCACTCCTTGCCATATCGTCTGCGGAAATACTCCGGAACAGTCTTGACGGTTGCCGCACGGAACCTCGGAGCAACAAAGCTTAAAATGATGAACGCGATACCCATGGTGGTAATATACCAGGATGCGCTCAGACCAAAACCTGACATACCATTTTGAACAACACCCAGAGAACTTCCGCCGCCGATCTCAGTTGCGGCCAGCGTTCCAGCCATTAAAAACGGTCCCAGTCTTCTTCCGGCTACCATAAAATCTGTGTTGCTCGTGATCTTAGTGGAAGAATACCAGCCGATCCACAGCATGAACAGCAGATACACGATAACAATTGCCGTGACCAATAAATTTGTTCCCATACACATACCCTCCTGTAATATTTGACAACCCTGACAAAAAGTTGTATAAATTGTTTATGTTTTTAGTTTACCACAGGTTTGATGTATGCAAAACTTCCAATTCTGCAAAAACAGGACCAAATATGCAACCAGGAGATAATGCCATGCTGAAAATTGCCATATGTGACGATACAAGAGAAGAGCGGGAGCTGGTGGAGCAATACGCAAAGCGCTATTTTGACGCCCGGAAACAGCCGGCCAAATTTGAGATTTTTCATTCCATGCAGGATGTCCTGGACACCGGCAGAGCCTGCGATCTATACCTTCTCGATGTCCTGATGCCCGGAAAAATCGGCATTCAGGGAGCAGCCGATCTTCTGAAATTATATGCGGATCCGGTCATCATCTTTATCACCTCCTCCCTGGAATCCGCGGTAGACAGCTACCGTGTCTGCGCCTCCGGATTTCTGTTAAAGCCCGTGCGTTGGGTGGACTTTGAAGAAACCATGGACCGTGTTTGCAGGCAGCGTCTTTCCCTGCCCCAGGCTAGTCTCTCTGTCATCGTAAACAGGGTTCCTGTAGAGCTTTCGCTGGAGCGCATCTCCCATTTTGAGAACCGGCTTCACAAAGCATATGCGACCCTGACCGATGGCAGTGTTGTTCCTTTAAGCCAGAAGCTTTCCTCGATCCTGGAATCTGTAGCGGAACAGGAAATCTTTCTGCGCTGCCACCAGAGCTACATTGTCAATCTGGCACATGTCCGCACACTGGAGGATACCTTCTTCCGGATGGAAGACGGCACCTCCGTTCCCATTTCCCGCGCCTTCTATAAGGAAGCTAAAAATGCCTACTATCATTACCGCCTGCGTTAAAGGAGAATCTTACTTATGAACGATGCTGCCTGCAGTGTTTTCCAGGATCTGATCAATCTGTCCGTGCGCATGATGCCCATCTTTCTCTGCCTGGAGCCAAAACAGAAAAACAGGGAAACCATCGCGGCCTGCTCCGTTTATCTGTGGGTCATCATGATCTTTACCCAGTCCCTGTTCCACATCCCGGACCGCACCTTCTGGATCTTCCAGGGCATTTTTTCGTGCCTGTTTTTTCTGCTGCTCCTGATCTTTTTCCGGGGCTCTGCGGTGGAAAAGCTGTTTTTCTACCTGTCAGCCTGGATGCTTTCCAATCTTTCTTCGTTCCTGAACCGCTTTACAGCCTGGTGCTTCCACACATTGCTTCCATTGTCCGAAAAACAGCTCTGCACGCTCATCTCTCTGCTCAATGCCTCGCTCTGCTGCCTGTTCGTGCATTTCTGGATGAAAAAGCGGGCAAGGGAAATCTTCGGGAGTCTCTCAGCCCGCTTTTCCCTGCTGTTAGCTGCCTATCCGGCGCTGTTTCTCTTCATCCAGCTGACCGGCGAGCGCGCCCTGTTTCCTTACGGCATTCCATCCGGTCAGAGCCGGAGTCTCCTTCTTTTCTTTCTCATTCTCTGTGTCAGCCTGCTGCTGCTCTATATGCTGACCTTAAACAGCACCGCACAGATCGTGAAACGCAAACAGACTGAGGAAGAGCTGACCTTTGCCCGCCAGATGATCAGCAAACAGCGGGAGCACTACAACCAGACGCTGGACTACATGGAACAGGTCCGTATCATCCGGCATGATTTCCGGCATCACATCCATGCATTGCTCTATATGGACAGAGAGCAGCAGATAAAATATTTAAAGAATCTTCAGAAAGAGCTTGAGACCTCAGAACAGAAGAGTTTCTGCGAAAATCAGGCGGTAAACGGCCTGATCCAGGAATATGCGGCACGGGCCGAAAAAGCCGGAATCGCCTTCACTGCCCGCCTGGATTTATCCGCCCGCATCCCCATTGATGACCTGACCTTATGCATCGTCATCGGAAACCTGCTCGAAAATGCCATCGAAGCTTCAAAAAAAGTGACTCAGGATCCCTTCATCCGCATTCAGGCCCGCATGGACGGCGAGCACCTGCTCATGCTAGTAGAAAATGCCTATCATGGCACCATTCATGAGAAGAACGGAAAGATTCTTTCCAGTAAAAAAGACGGGGGGCTCGGGATGCTGAGTATCCAGCGCATCCTGAACCGCCCCGAAGACGAATTTGATGTTTACTTTAATGATGATACTTTCACGGCCATGGTCCGGATCGGCATAGACCCTTCGGTTCACCGATAGAACGCTCCCTCAGGGAAACTTTCTATACGGAAGCTATACAGAAGCAGCGGCCTGTCTGTCTTTCCGGATCATGATCTTCATCGCCTCAATCCCTACCTCAATGGCGCGCTCTTCCCAGCCGCTTGGATAATCATCGGCGTCATTGGAGTACTCTCCAAAATTGGTAGCGCTGATCATGACGCTGGAAGTACGGATGCCTAAGGATGCCCCGATCAAAAATAGAATGGAGCATTCCATGCTGGTATTCGTGGCGCCGCCTTTTAAGTAAGAATCCCACTTTTCTTTCAGTTCATGGTAAACCGGCTTCGTTTCCGGCTCTGCTTCGGTATAATAGGAATCTTTTGTGATGGTCACACCGATGTTGTACGGATAGCCAAGCTTCTTTGCCGCTTCTTCCAGTGCTTTTAACATTTCATAATCCGGCACTGCCGGAAATTCAAACGGCAGATAATGATTGCCCGTTCCTTCCATGCGCACTGCACCGTTTGGGATCACGACATCTCCGAGTTTCACCTTCGGGGATGTGGAAGCCGCAGAACCGATCCGCATCATCGTATGGGCTCCGCAGGAATAAAGCTCCTCGATCGCGATTCCGGCAGATGGTCCGCCGATGCCGGTACTGGTTACCGTAACCGGAACTCCTTCCAGAGTCCCAGTATACGTCAGATATTCCCGATGATGGGCAATCTTCACCGGATTGTCAAAATGGTTTGCGATCAGGGTTGCCCGCTCCACACTGCCGGGCAGGAACACATATTTTCCAACCTGATCCGATGTTACCCCCAAATGCATAGTTTTTGCTTCTGCCATATTACACCCTCCACACTTTCTGCTGCATATTGTTGTTTTCAATCCGCAGTCTGTCATTTCACGAAGCCGGATTAAGCTTCTTTTTCCCCTCCCTGCTCTTTTTCGAAACGGTAAATGGCTTCCAGAACCACACGGATCTCTTCATCCCAGCCGGTAGCCAGACCTTCGTTTGCGGTCTCGTAGATAACCTCTCCGGTGATCAGGTTTCCGGAAACTGCACTGATCATTGCTGCGCGTTTTTTTCTTCTGGTACATACGGTATACAGCGCAGAGCTTTCCATCTCTACGTTCAGGCAGCCATAGGAGGACAGCTTTTCGATCCACTCCTGAGTTTCTCCGTAGAATGCGTCATCCGATGCATTGATCCCGTAGAAAACCTTTCCCTTTAACTCCGGCTGCATCTCTCTTGCCGTATCGATGATGGTACGGGTCAGATCGAAATCCGGTACAGACGGGAAGCAATCCGGCACATAAAAGCGGCTGGTTCCCTCATTTTTCATGGAGCCTGTGGAAATCATCAGATCTCCGATGCTGATTCCATCCTGCAGTGCTGCACTGCTTCCGATTCGGATCAGGCACTCTGCACCAATGTTCATCAGCTCCTCTGCTGCGATCGCTGCAGACGGACATCCCATTCCGGTAGAGGTTACAGAAACCCTGACTCCCTTATAATAACCGGTAAAGGTTCTGTGCTCGCGGTTATTTGCAACGAGCTCTGCATTGTCCAGATATTTTGCCACGCGGTCAGAGCGTGCCGGATCTCCCGGAAGAAGAACATATTTTCCGATATCCCCCGGTTTTAAGTGAATATGATACTGTTTTTTACCCAAAGTCTTACTTTCTTTATCAAGAGCCATTTAGTTTGCCTCCTTTAAATTTTTCATTTTTTTCTCAGCTGCCGCAGCCTTCTGAATGGAATAAACAGTCAGACCTGCAATCGTTGCCAGATACGGAAGCATCTGAATAAACTCTGACGGGATCTTCAGTACCTGCAGGATATTGGACAGTCCGTCGAAGAACGCAAAGATCATGGAAGATAACAGTGCGCCCACCGGGGTTGCCTGTCCCATGGAGCATGCCGCCAGGGCGATAAAGCCGCGGCCTGCCGTCATATCACGTACAAACATGGTCAGATAGCCCATGGAAAGATACATACCGCCAAGACCGGTCAGGACACCACAGAGCAGGATCGCCAGGAAACGGATTCCCGTTACATTCTGTCCTACACTGGAAGCCGCATCCGGATTCTCACCTACCGCACGCATGCGAAGTCCCATCGGGGTCTTATACAGGAAAAACCAGATCACAAACACCATAAGCAGGGCGAAGTAGGTCAGCGCGTTGTGTCCGGAAATAATGTTGCCCAGCACCGGGATATCTTTGATCACCGGAATGTTTACCTGCGGAAAAGCAAAGCTCTTCAGGGAAGAGGAATTGCCCTTCTCACCGGTTGCCAGCTGGAGCACAAATACAGTCAGACCGGAAGCCATGGTGTTAACTGCCGTACCGCAAAGCACGTTGTTAGCCTTTAATACCAGATGGAAATACGCAAACAGCGCACTGACTGCCAGGGCTGCCGCCAGACCAGCCACCATACCCCAGAGCAGGCTGCCTCCAAAGGCACTGCCAAGCACTCCGGCCAGGGCGGAAATCAGCATGATTCCTTCCAGGCCTAAGTTTACAACTCCGGCGCGGGAACAGATCACGCCGCCCAGAGAAGAAAAGATGATCGGAGTTGCCACACGAATCCACATATACACAAATTCCGGGCTGATGATATAACTCAGTACTTTCATTTCTGCGCCGCCTCCATTTCCTCTGCTTTTGCTGCTTTTACGATCAGATTCTGTCTCCAGCCCCTCAACAATGCGTCTGCTGCGATCAGGAACATCATCACACCCTGAATGATGTCCACAACCTCACGTCCCACATCGGAGCTGCGCGCCATAATATCCGCACCTACATTCAGATAGCCGATAAATGCTGCCGCAAGCGGAACCAGAAGCGGGTTGCTTCTTGCAAGCAGCGCAACCACGATACCGGTCCAGCCATAGCCCGGGGATGTGGTCCATTTAAAACGGTTATACATACCGAGGATCTCAGCGCCTCCGCCCATTCCGGCAATTGCGCCTGCGATGATCTGGGCAACAAGCATCAGGCTCGTTACCTTTAATCCTGAATACTTTGCAAACAGTGGGTTTTCACCGGTGATACGAAGCCTGGTGCCAAAGGAAGTCCGGTACAGGAAAAACCACACCAGGATACATAACACAATACCCAGTACAATTCCGGCATGGATCCTGGTCCCCGGAATCACCACTGGAAGGCCTGCCGTCTCTTCAAATTTCAGAGAAGCCAGACTGGAGCTGCTGACCTCACGGAAGTGATAGCTGACCAGATAAATCGCAAAAAACTGCACAACATAGTTAAACATAATAGAAGTAACCAGCTCACTGACATTCCATTTCATCTTCAGCACAGCCGGTACCAGGGATACCAGTGCGCCGCAGAAACCGGCAAATAAAATAGCCACAGCCGGATGAACGCCGCCCGGAAGCTTGCAGGCGATCGCAATGATCATGGCTCCGGAGGTTCCGATAAAGAAAGAACCCTCCGCGATCATGGAAAACTGTCCGGAACCGAAAATGATGATAACAGCCAGAGCTGTGAACATAAGCGGTGCTGCTGCCTCAATGATATTTCCGATTCTTCGCAGAGAGGTAAACGGTCCGATAAAGAAGCTGGTGATGGCTGTCATCGGATCATCGCTGACGAGCAGCACGATCAGAGAAACCAGCGCACAGGCAATGAAGATGATCAGTGCCAGTTTTACCGCATCTACCAACAGATTGATTTTTTTATTACTGTTCATGGCACGCCTCCCGAATTTCTTCTTCTGTCTGTTTCTGGATACCCAGCATATAGGTTCCAAGCTCTTCCTCCGTCATGCTGGTCGTATCCTTGATGTACGCCGCGATCCTGCCCTCATAAAATACCAGCAGACTGTCAGACAGTCCCAGTACCTCATTCAGATCTGAGGTTACCAGAATGACACCGTTTCCCGCATCACGGGCTTCTACCAGGCGCTTGCGGATAAATTCCGTTGCACCGACATCCACACCACGGGTCGGCTGATCGGCAATGATCACCTGCGGGTCACCCGACAGTTCTCTGGCCAGAACAACCTTCTGAATATTTCCGCCTGACAGACTGTCAATAGAAACATCCTGGGATTTACAGAGCACCTGATACTGATCTACCATCTCATCGCCATAGGAACGGACAGCCTTGCGGTTGATGATACCGTTTTTGAAAAACTTTTTCCAGTTTAATTTGTCCGCGATCATATTTTCTGTCAGGGAAAGCTTCGGGGCAATGCCCATAGTCATACGATCTTCCGGAATGTGAGCCACCTTCAATGCGCGAATAGCTGCAACAGAGCTTCCCCGGATGTCTTTTCCGCCGATTTCAATGGTGCCGGATGTATAACCTCCCATTCCGGTCATGGCCTCTACCAGCTCTGTCTGACCATTTCCTTCTACACCGGCAATTCCAAGGATTTCCCCTTTTCTTAAGGTAAAGGAGATTCCGTCTACCGCACGCTTTCCGTTTTCATCCAGGATCACAAGATCCCTGATCTTTACAAGCGCCTCACCCGGCTTGCAGGGACTCTTCTCGGTGTTCAGGATGACATCCCGTCCCACCATCAGGCGTGAAATATCCTGCTCGGTAACGGAGGCTACCTCATGCACGCCCATGGTCACACCGCGGCGGATGATGGTGATCCGGTCACAGATCTGCTTGATCTCCTGCAGCTTGTGGGAAATGAAAATGATGGTATAGCCATTCTCTTTTAAATGAAGAAGCTCATCAAACAATTCCTGTGTCTCCTGGGGAGTCAGCACTGCTGTCGGCTCATCCAGGATCAGGATCTTCGCTCCGCGAAACAGCGCTTTTAAGATCTCCACTCGCTGCTTCTGCCCTACCGTCAGATCCTCCACCCGCTTATCGGGATCCACATAGAGGTTGAATTTTTTACCCATCTCCTCTACCTGCTGTCTCGCATAAGCCAGATCCACACGAATGCCCTTCACCGGTTCCATGCCCATAATGATATTTTCCGTTACTGTCAATGACGGTACCAGCATGAAATGCTGATGCACCATGCCCACGCCCAGCTTGATCGCCATCTGCGGGGAGGTCATATGTACCTGGTTTCCATTGATATAAATTTCTCCTGATGTAGGCTGTTCTTCTCCAAACAGGATTTTCATGAGTGTGGATTTGCCAGCTCCGTTCTCGCCGGAAAGAGCATGGATCTCACCACGGTTTACTGACAATGTCACATCTTTATTTGCCATTACTCCGTTGGAGTAGACCTTGACGATATGAGACATTTTTAAAGCTTCTTCCGCCATCTTCAACACCTCACCTGTAAACAGTTTCCCTGATTTTCGGTTTATAAATTTGTTTTTAAGTAGCAAAAAACCGGAGGGGAGCCGGCCCCTCCGGCGGTAAGTTTGATTGCCGTTATCTGTTATATCACGGTTTCATGCTGTCACGCAGTGCTGCTACCTCGTCTGTGCTCATATCAAATGCAGTACCTACCGTGATCTCACCATCGATAACCTTCTGCTCGGTCTCATCGATGAATTTCTGGATATCCTCCGGAACGATCGCCTTATAGTTCTCGTTCTTTGCAAGACCAACTGCTCCGCTGTCAAGACCAAGCGTATAGTCCTGATCCAGGCTCATCTCGCCCTTCTGCCATCCTTCCACTGCGGTGAAGATAGACTCGCCGACATTCTTTAAGCTGGAAGAAAGGATATTCGCAGCCAGGTCCTTATCGGACTCAGCTAACTCAGAGTACAGATCCTGGTCACATGCGATCAGGTACTTATCTGCATTCTGTGCTGCAGTTGCCGCACCAAGGATAGACTGGGAAGCCGGTGCATATACCACCTGTGCACCCTGATTGTACAGCTGGGTGGTCATCTCCATACATTTGGAAACATCCTCAAAGGAGCCTACATAAGAGGTCATGACCTTGATCTCCGGATCTACATATTTGACACCTTCCAGATAGCCTACCAGGAAATCGTTGATGTTTGCGGTATCCATGGAACCGACAAAGCCAAGTACCTTCTTGGACGGATCGATCTTTGCATCGCCGGACTCCAGCATCTTTGCTCCCAGAACACCTGCAAGATAAGCTGCCTGATTGGAGTAGTAATTAACACCCATCATGTTGCCGTCAACAACTACATCACGGTCTACACCAGAATCGAAAAGCAGATAATGCTTCTCCGGGAACTGGGAAGCAATATCCTGAGCCAGCTCTTTTACAGACCAGGTACCGGATACGATCATGTCCCAATCCTGCTCGGATACATCCAGATAGTTGCCCTCGTAGCTGGTCTCGTCACGTCCCATCTCTACGGTCTTAACCTCGGCACCCAGCTTGTCCTTTAACATCTGCATGCCACGCTCAGCAGAATCGTTAAAGCCCTTATCACCCAGGCTTCCGTTGCACAGGTATACAACCTTTAACGGCTTGTCGCTTCCCTCTGCTGCTGCCTCGGTGCTCTCCTCAGCCTCTGCTTTGGTTTCGGTCTTGTCTGCTTCCGGTGCTTTTGTGGTTTCTTTGGAAGAACCGCCGCCGCATCCTGCCAGGACGCCCGCTGTCATTGCTGCTGCCAGTGCTACGCTTACTACTTTCTTTTTCATGATACTCCTCCTTATTGGAAATAAAAGTTGTTTATGTACAAACTGCCCACCGGCAGCTGTATTCCTGCTTAACGACCGCGTTCCAGAGAAAAGCGGTACCAGTTGCTGTCCATCCAGTATTTATGATAGGAAATGGCCCGGTCTGTATCCGAAAGGACCTCATCCATGACGAGAAGAATAGGTGTTTTCGGCTTATCGTCCTCTTCCTCGCCCCATTCCATGGCACTCATGACAAGCTCCGAGCGCCTGGCCTTTTTGTAAA
This sequence comes from Ventrimonas sp., assembly GCF_048380235.1. NCBI lineage: Bacteria > Bacillati > Bacillota > Clostridia > Lachnospirales > Lachnospiraceae > Ventrimonas > Ventrimonas sp. The sequence goes on from NZ_DBFCCJ010000034.1 coordinate 45,230, forward strand.
GCTCTTCCAGCACAAAATGTTCGATCGCGGACTGATCATCCACAGAGATCCCCATTTTTTCCACCTCAGTTACCGGAATTGCCGCGACAGAGGAGGCAACGTGCTCTTCACCGACATAATAGCTGGTATTAACGGTCAGAGCAATAAAAGATTCCCGGTCAAGCCCGAGAAGATCGCTGACCAGCTTTCCTCCATTCTGGAAGGTAATCTTTGATGTTGTCCCGGTAACCGGCTGCAGGCATCCGGCCAGACAGGGATGTACGATCTGGGTAATCCCCCTGCGGCTACGCTCCATCTTTCCGGTCACGGTTGTTTTTTTGCCCTGCATTTTGTAGATCAGGCCATCCTCCTCAAGCTTTCGAACGGCCAGACGAATGGTACTGCGGCTCACATTCCAGTAGGCTGCCATTGCATTTTCCCCCGGAATGGTGTCGCCCTCTTTCAAAATCCCGTTGCTGATCATCTCATACACAATGTCATAGATCTGAATGTAACAGGGAATGTTTAGCTCCCTCAGCAAAGGCAGTGTTCTGCAATCATCCATAAATCAGGCATTCTCCTTATCCTTCGCGATCAACACTCTCATGGTCTCGATTGCGGTACGGATCGCTCTGTCTTCAATATCGATATCTGATTTTCTTCCATTTTCAGAATAATCTTTACAGTTGGTAGCACTGGCCATCACGCAGCCGGTTCGAATTCCCAGAGATGCTCCTACCGTGAAAAGAACGGAGCATTCCATGCTGGTAGATGTTGCGCCGCCTTTCTCATAAGCCTCCCATCGGTAGATCAGCTCTGGTCCAACCGGCTTGGTCTCCGGTGCAGTCTGGGTGTAAAACGATGCTTTGGTAATGGTAACTCCGATATTGTACGGAAGCCCCAGCTTCTGCGCTGCCTGCTGTGCCGCCTTGACTACCTGAAAATCCGGAACAGCCGGAAATTCGATCGGAAGATAGTGAGTGCTTACACCCTCCATTCTCACCGCGCCGTTTGGGATTACGACATCTCCCAGCGAAACTTTTCTCGATGTGGATGCGCAGGTTCCTACACGAATCATGGTGTCTGCTCCGCACTGATACAGCTCTTCGACCGCAATTGCTGCGGACGGACCGCCAATCCCGGTACTGGTCACAGCCACCTTTACACCATCCAGCTCACCCACAAAGGTACGGAATTCACGGTTATAAGCAATCTCCTTCGGATCATCAAAGTATGCCGCGATCTTCTCCGTGCGCTCCGGGCTTCCCGGAAGAAATACATAGCGGCCAACCGCGCCCGGTTCCAGTCCAATGTGCATCATTTTCTTTCCCATACGGATTCCTCCTTTTTTTGAAGCATCTGCATTCTGCAGCGCTGTCACTGCCATAACTCCATTACCAGTTGTATCTTCCCGGTGTCATGTCCTGATATACTGCAAACAGTCTTCTCACTGCAACCTCAGAGTTGACCGACACACACGCTGCGATCTCTTCCCGGTCCAGATTCGGAACAAAGCCCATATCCTTCTTGATCATGCCTTTAAACGGCTCATGCTCATATTCCACACTGGCGCGGATCATCTTGTAGAGACCCAGGCTCGGATCCTCTGCGATCAGCATAGCCAGCGGATCGTGTACCACGCAGGCATTTGCCATGCCCATGGATACGCGGTGGAACTCAAAATAGAACTTCAGGACATCCCGGATATACTCTGCGATCGGTCTGCACTCCTCAGACGCATATTCACAGAGATTTTTCACATCACGGTCGGTGATAAAGGTCTTCATGGTCACATCCAGACCAACCAGCGTCATGTGGAAGCCTGCTCCCATGACAATATCCGCTGCTTTGGCATCTCCGTGGATATTTGCCTCCGCGTAGTTGTTGATATTGCCCGGAACATCAATACAGCCTCCCATGGACACAACCTTTTTGAGTTTTTTCGGCAGGGTCTTATCCTTCAGATAAGCTTTAGCCAGGTTGGTCATACGGCCGGTCGTGATCACAATGAGCTCTCCATCCAGTTCGTCAGCTTTCCGGATGATGAAATCTTCCGCAGACTCCGCGACCGGCTTCTGGCTGCTCTCCGGCAGGATCACATTGCCGATGCCGTTGTCACCGTGGATATAAGCCGGAGCAGATTCAAATACGCCCTCTAAGGATTCATTTGCGCCAACTGCTACCGGAACCTCATAGCCGCAGTTGGAAAGTTTGATCAGGCGGAGGCAATTGTCTGCTGACTGCTCCGCATTGTTGTTTCCAAAACAGGTGGTGATTCCCTCTACATGAAAGTTCGGAGAACGCAGTGCGTAAAGAATCGCCAGGGAGTCATCTACTCCGGTGTCCGCATCAATGATAATATTTTTCATTTATAAATCCGCTCCTTTTTATCTTGTATGCTCATAATAAAACATGGCTGCCATGTTTGTCAACATGATAGCCATGAATTTTTGTGATTTTTGACGGATTTTCTGTTTTTTCCTCCGTTTTTTTCTTAAAATTGCCTAAAAAATTTTATGTCAGGCTTACAAAATTTCTTTTCTTGCTGGAAATGATGGCTGTGCACCCTCTCTGGTTACCGCGATCGCACTTGCCTTTGCCGCAAATCCGAGTGCTTTCTCCAGTGGATTTCCCTCTGCCAGACTGCATGCCATAGCTCCGGTAAAGCAGTCACCTGCCCCGGTGGTATCCACTGCTGATGCCTTCACCGCAGGCACATTCTCCAGCTTTCCCTCTGCATCCAGGGTACAGCAGCCCTTTGAGCCGAGGGTAATGATCGGATGTGCTACGCCCATTGCCTTTAAGGTATTCAGCTCCCGCTCCGGCTGACAGGTCTCATCTGCCCGTCCCAGCACCTTCATGATCTCGGTCTGGTTCGGCTTTACGATAGTGAGTCCGCGGATCAGCTCTTCCGGAAGCTCTCTCGCCGGTGCCGGATCCAGGATCACGCATTTTCCGGCCTCTTTTGCCTTTTCTGCCACATAGCATACCGTATCAAACGGAATCTCCAGCTGCAGGATCACGATATCGCTTGTCAGGATAACATCCATAACAGAATCCACATAGTCCCTGTCTACCCTGTCGTTGGCCCCCGGAATGACAATAATGCTGTTGTCTCCCTCTGCATTCACTGCGATCAGGGCCGTTCCGGTGCTGACACCCTCCACGGTTCTGATATATTCCGTGTGAACTCCCGCATGCTGTAAACTATCCAGGCTCATACGGCCTGCCGCGTCATTGCCGACTGCTCCAAGCATTGTGACATCTGCCCCCAGATATGCTGCCGCATAAGCCTGATTTGCCCCCTTTCCACCCGGTTTTAAATCCAGTCCCTGTCCGGAAACAGTCTCGCCGACCCCCGGCTGCTGCTGTACATGGGTCACATAATCCATGTTGATACTGCCTACCACCACAATTTTCTTCATGATGATTCTTCCTCCTCCTGTCAGATACTGCGTTCATCATAACACGGGTCTCTGTAAAGTTCAAACAGAAAAACTGCCAGGCCTTCACCTGACAGTTTCCCCAGATTTCTTTTATGCTTTTTTATCTGCAGTTTTCGGCTTTGCTGCGATTTTCGTCTTTGCTGCAGTCTTGGTCTTTGCTGCGGTTTTTGTCTTCGTTGCGGCTTTCGGCTTTGCTGCAGTCTTGGTCTTCGTTGCGGTTTCCTTCCGGGCCGTTGTCGTTTTCGCTGCAGCGCTCTTCTTTGCCACTGTTTTCTTTGGTGCCGCCGGTTCACAGGAGAACACGATCATGGACATAGGCGGCACGGTGATCTGCATGGAATGCTCACGACCATCATACTCTTCCTTCTTTGCAGCCCTCACGCGCGGATTGCCCTTGCCGCTTCCTCCAAACTGCTTTGCGTCACTGTTGAAGATTTCCTTATATCTGCCCGCAAACGGAAGGCCGATCTGATATTTCTCATGAAGCACCGGCGCAAAGTTGCAGACAAAGAGCAGTGTTTCTTCCGGCTTGTCTGTCTTTCTTGTAAAGACAACGATATTATCTGCCGCAGAAGTGCAGTTGATCCATTCGAAGCCCTCCTCATCAAAATCCTTCTGATACATGGCAGGATTCGTGCGGTAAAGCTCATTTAACGCAGTCACATAATCCTGCATGCTCTTATGAAGCGGGTACTCCAGAATATTCCACGGAAGCTCCTCATTCTCATTCCACTCAGAGATCTGCGCAAACTCCTGACCCATGAACAGCAGCTTCTTGCCCGGATGGCCATACATAAATCCATATGCGGTACGCAGATTTGCTGCCTTTTCCTCATAGGTCTCACCTGGCATCTTGCAGAGCATGGAAGACTTTCCATGTACGACTTCATCGTGGGAGAATACCAGCACAAAATCCTCACTGTAGGCGTAAAGCATGCTGAAGGTCAACTCCCCGTAATGCTGGTTTCGGAAATACGGATCACACTGCATGTATCCGGTAAAATCGTTCATCCAGCCCATATTCCACTTATAATCAAAGCCCAGTCCGTTCTCCTTCACAGATTCGGTGATCTGCGGCCATGCGGTAGATTCCTCCGCAATCAGAAGACCGCCCCTGATCTCCTTTTTGAAGATACTGTTTAAATGCTTCAGAAAGTCCACGGCCTCCAGATTCTCATGACCGCCGTAGATATTGGCCACCCACTCGCCATCATTCTTGCCGTAATCCAGATACAGCATGGACGCCACCGCATCCATACGGATACCGTCTGCGTGGTACTGCTTTGCCCAGAACAATGCATTTGCGATCAGGAAGTTTGTAACCTGCGGCCGTCCGTAATTATAGATCAGGGTACCCCAGTGCGGATGCGCACCCTGCCTCGGATCCTGATGCTCGTAAACACAGCTTCCGTCGAAGCATGCCAGACCGTGGGCGTCACGCGGGAAATGAGCCGGTACCCAGTCCAGGATCACGCCGATTCCCTGTTCATGCATGTAATTCATGAAATACATAAAATCATCCGGCGTGCCATATCTGCTTGTCGGCGCATAGTAGCCGGTTACCTGATAGCCCCAGGATTCATCTAACGGATGCTCCATCACCGGCATCAGCTCCACATGGGTATAGCCCAGCTTCTTCACATACTCTGCCAGCTTCGGTGCGATCTCCCGGTAGTTGTAAAACTCCGAACCGGTCACCGGCTCCCCGTCTTCGTCCAGTTTTAATTCATGGCGCATCCAGGAGCCCAGATGCAGTTCATAGATGGAAAGCGGCTTGTCCTTTGCCGCCTCCAGCTCCCGGTTCTTCATCCAGACCTCATCACTCCAGGTGAACTGCTCCAGGTCCCAGACGATGGAGGCATTGTCCGGACGCAGCTCTGAGTAGTTTCCGTACGGATCTGATTTCAGCATCGGTTCCCCGCGATGGTTCTTGATCTCATATTTGTAAAGTGTCCCGGCCTTCAGCCCCGGCATAAACAGTTCAAAGACCCCCGAATCCCCAAGACGTTTCATCTGATGGCGGCGGCCGTCCCACATATTAAAATCACCGACCACACTGACACGCATGGCACACGGTGCCCATACGGCAAAATAAACACCGTTTACACCGTCAATGGTCATCGGATGCGCACCCATTTTGCGGTATACATCATAATAGATTCCTGCGTCAAACTTTTTCAGTTCTGCGTCTGTAAACTGAGACGGGAATGCGTATGGATCCTGCAATTCCTCCGTTGTCCCGTTATCGTAAGTAATCTCCAGGAGATACTTGCTCATCTTCTTCCCATGCAGGAGCACCGCATAATATCCGGCCTCGTCCTGCAGTTCCATGGAATAGCTCTCATTTCCAACCTTCGCTGCCACAGCTACCGCGTGCGGCATGAACACCTGGATCAGCAGCCCCTCTTCCACCTCATGCGCTCCCAGAAGGCGTTCCGGATTTGCCGCCTCGGAATACACGATTTCCTCAATTCCAGCCCAGTCCATTAAATCATATAATACCTGATCCATTGATAGCCCTCCCAAAATATAGAGTCGGAAATTCGACAAAAATTGCGACTTTTCAAATTTTCCGATCATTAATTCTGAAATTTATTATAGCCGATTTTTCTCGCGTTTTCCACTGGTTTAATCCAAATTTATCAAGTTTTCGTTAAGAAATCGTTGCTGTATTCTTCGGTAGGATAACATCAGGTCCACCATCCTTCCGTAGCTTTTCACGCCGTCGGCCTGGGAGTTCATTTTCAGATAAGTGTCATTCATCCGGGTTGCCGCCTCCGACACTTTACTTTCGTACCGGTTCCAGAAATCTGAATTTTCATCCAGGTCCTGTCTTGCCTCCTCGCAAAGCTGATTCGTCAGTTCTATGTAACGCTTCATGTCTGCCCGCGCCAGGGCATTTCCTGCATAGACCCAGCCGGTCAGATAACCGCTGTAGCGGAAGGCTTCATTCTCCGATGACACGCAGGCCAGATACCCGATAAAATTTGCCTCATCCTCCCGCATAAAGCCTTTTAAATGGGAAAGCTCATGGCAGAGGGTATGGGGCACGTTGTAATCCGGCATATCCCCATTAAAATTGGCCTCGAGCGTAAACGGCGAATAGACGCCGCAAAGCTGCTGCACCGAAAGAATCCGGGATATCAGAACTTCTTTCGGTTTCGGATAAAATCCAGACAGACATGGAAATGCCTCCCCGGCAGCCTGCATGGCCTTCACACTCTCCGCCCGCCACGCGCTGCGTTTTTCCCGGTAAACCTGCCGTCCGGTTTTCGCGGATTCATTCACCAGGTCCACCAGGTCACTGCACAGGGCATCCAGTTCTTCCACCGTGTAAGTGCCATCTTCCAGGCCGGCGTAGGAGGAGAAGGAGGACGCGTAATAATTGATGCCACAGTTGACGGTGTATAAAAACAAAAGAAGTCCCACTATAAAAAGCCATCTGCTGCCAATCGGTGCCAGAATTTTTGCCGTTCCCGGCCCGCCGTCCGCCCCTGGATCACCCGGCAACGCCGCTGCTGCCGTTCTTCTCCGAAACGCATGGATAGACGCCGCAAACAGCCATCCCGCATCCAGTACCAGCAACAAGATCAACCCGTAAAGCCCCATCTCAACCATAGAAAACGGGAACAGTCCGGTCACCCGCCCCACACTGCCCACAATCCACGGGTAAATATGGTGGGCATACCAGGTGCCAAAGCCCGGAAGTGTCCGGGCAGAAAGCTGAAATACTGCTGTCAGAAGCAGCAGGGAGATTCCTGCTGCTACAAGATATTGACTGCCATATCGCTTATTCTTTTTCATGAATCTCTCCTGAAATGTGTACCTCAAATATTGTCCAATAACGGCATGCTTTTTACTATAGTTTACTATATATTTTCACTATTTTCCATACAATACAGAAAAGCTGGAGCCAGAATCTTTGTACCATCTTAATACCGGGCAAAATACCTTTGTGCCCTCTTTAACTCTTTTTTTCTATAATAGAACTAACAAAAACAGCGGTATCACTACCCGACAGAAGATTGGAGCTGTATCCATGAAACCATTTTCCATAAAACCATTAAATTCTTTTCAGATCATTGTCCTGGGATTTGCCGGAGTCATTCTGGCCGGTGCACTTCTTTTAATGCTGCCGGTTTCCTCCGCCACCCACTGCGTTACTCCGTTTTTAAGTGCATTATTCACCTCCACCACCTCCGTCTGCGTGACGGGTCTGATCGTGGTGGATACCGGTACCTACTGGTCCGTTTTCGGTCAGGCTGTGATCCTGGTGCTGATCCAGATTGGCGGCATGGGAGTCGTAACTGTCGCTGCGGCAGTCACCATTGTTTCCGGACGCAAGATCGGTCTGATGCAGCGCAGTACCATGCAGGAAGCCGTGGCCGCACCAAAGATGAGCGGCATTGTGCGCCTGACCGGCTTTATCATCCGGGCTACGCTCCTGATCGAGCTGTCCGGTGCCGCTCTGCTGGCCCCTGTATTTTGCAGAGATTTTGGCCCCATCCGCGGACTCTGGATGGCCGTGTTCCATTCCATTTCCGCCTTCTGCAACGCAGGGATCGACCTGATGGGGATCCGTATTCCCTTTTCTTCCCTCACACTTTATGCCGCAAACCCACTGGTCAACCTGGTCATCATGGCACTTATCATCATCGGCGGCATCGGCTTTCTGACCTGGGAAGATATCCGCAGTAACCATCTGCATTTCAGCCGTTACCGGATGCAGAGCAAGGTCATCTTAACCACCACGGCTATCCTGATCCTGTTGCCGGCCCTCTATTTTTATTTCGGAGAATTCCGACAGGGAGGCTTTGGAACCAGGATCCTTTTATCCTTGTTTCAGTCGGTAACTCCACGAACTGCCGGTTTTAACACAGCAGACTTCAGTAAACTCACTGAATCCGGCCAGATGCTGACCATTATTCTGATGCTCATCGGCGGAAGTCCCGGTTCTACAGCAGGAGGCATGAAAACCACTACCCTCGCAGTTCTTACCGCCACTGCCGTATCTGTCTTTCGGCGGAACGAAAACCCGGAGCTGTTTAAGCGCCGGATTGCCCCGGAAACTGTAGCAAATGCTGCCTCCATCCTGATGATGTATCTCAGTCTCTGTCTGACCGGCGCATTTCTCATCAGCCGCATAGAGGAGCTTCCCATGATGGCATGTATGTTTGAAACAGCCTCAGCGGTAGGCACGGTCGGTCTCAGCTTCGGCATTACTCCCGGACTCGGAAGTATCTCCCGGATCATCCTGATCATTCTGATGTATCTGGGAAGAGTCGGAGGACTGACTTTAATCTACGCCGCATTGTCCGGACACCGGATCCGGTTTGGCAAATATCCGCTGGAAAAAATCACTGTAGGATAACACGTAAAGGAGCAAGATTATGAAATCAATTTTACTGATTGGCCTCGGCCGTTTTGGAAAACATATTGCCATGGAGCTGCATTCCCTGGGGCACCAGGTGATGGCAGTCGATCATAATGAGGTGCGTGTCAACGAAGCTCTTCCTTTCCTGACCAGCGCTCAGATTGGTGACAGCACCTCGGAGGATTTTCTTTCTTCCCTGGGCGTACGCAATTTCGATGTCTGCATTGTTGCCATCGGAACTGACTTTCAAAGCTCTCTGGAAACTACATCGCTCTTAAAGGAGCTTGGTGCCAGACTGGTTGTCTCCCGGGCTGCCAGAGATGTCCATGCCAAGTTTCTGCTGCGCAACGGTGCGGATGAAGTCGTCTACCCGGAAAAACAGCTGGCCAAGTGGACCGCCATTCGCTGCAGCTCTAACCACATCCGGGATTTTGTTGATCTTGACGGAGATCATGATCTGTTTGAAGTCGATCTTCCTGACCAGTGGATCGGCATGAGTGTCTCGCAGATCGACATCCGGAAGCAGTATGGCATCAACATCATCGGAGTGCGCCATAATGGCAAAATTGAGTATTCGGTTACACCGCAGACCAGTTTTTGCGCAGGAGACTCCATCCTGGTCCTTGGCCGCTACCGCGATCTGCAGAAATGTTTCCGGATCTGATTTCGGAGGTGATCTTATGGAAAATCTGATTCTGATTCTCCTTCTCATCCTGTTTTTTACCTTCATCTATCTGCTTATGAGCCGGATTGACCAGATTCTGGACCGGCTGCGCAAAGGGAATCTGCGCATGGAACAGCAGCGGCCGGACCCGGATAGGCCAATACCTGAAGAGAATGATACTTTGGATTGATTTCACAGACCATTCGTTTTATGATAAGGGTAAACGGAGGACTTTCCCATGACAATACACGCTTCCATTCATCCTGAAACCGCCCATCCCGAAAGACAGACGAGGGAACACATCCTTGTCTGTCTTTCTTCTGCACCCTCAAACTTAAGGATCGTGCAGACGGGTGCCCGCATGGCCGAGGCTTTTCATGGCACACTGACTGCACTCTATGTCCAGACGCCTGATCATTCTGCCATGTCCGAAGAAAATCAGAACCGTCTGAAAGAACATATGCGTCTGGCCGAGCAGCTTGGAGCCTCCATCGAAACGGTATACGGTGACGATGTTTCCTATCAGATCGCGGAATTTTCGCGCCTCAACAATATTACCAAAATTGTCCTTGGCCGCAGCAATATCCGGCGGCAGCATCTCTGGAGCAAGCCGTCCCTGACAGAAAAGCTGACTGAGATCGCGCCAAATCTGGATATCTACATCATTCCGGATGCCGCCTCCGTTCATAGCAGCTACCACCTCAACAAGCATCTCCGGTCCGCAGGCTGGCATATTCAGGCCACAGATCTGCTGCGTACCATTTTCATTCTGATTTCCGTGACACTGACCGGTCTCTTCTTCTACCAGGCCGGACTGTCTGAGGCAAACATCATCACGCTTTATATCCTCGGAGTCCTGCTGGCCTCTATCGCCACGACCGGATGGAGCTGCAGTCTGCTGGCTTCTGCCTGCAGCGTTATTGTTTTTAACTATTTTTTTACCACTCCACGCTTCACCTTTCATGTGTACGGAAAGGATTATCCGGTCACCTTTATTGTGATGTTTGCCGTGGCCCTGTTAAGCAGTGCCCTGACCACCCGCCTGAAGGATCACGCCCGCCAGTCCGCCAAGCTGGCCTACCGCACCAAGGTCCTGTTTGACACCAACCAGCTTCTGCAAAAAGCAGAAACCGACAAAGCCATCCTGAATACCCTGATTTCCCAGATCCAAAAATTACTCGGAAAACACATTATCATTTATCCGGTTCAGCATGGGACATTAGGAACTCCCATCCTCTCCCCGGATCCTGCTTCCGCAGAAAAATCCGAATTTCTGACCTGCCCCGGGGAGCGGGAGGTTGCCCTGTGGGTTCTGGCTCACAATAAACGGGCCGGTGCCTATACCGACACCTTTCCGGATGCTCTGTGCCATTATCTGGCCATCCGGGTACAGAACGCTGTCTATGGAGTTGCCGGCATGGAAGCCGGAGAGCATCCCATGGATTCCTTTGAATACAGCGTTCTGGTTTCCATACTGGGAGAGGGCGCCCTGGCCATGGAAAACCGCCAGAATATCCGGGAAAAGGAGCAGGCAGCGCTTCTGATGGAAAAGGAACGGCTCCGGGCCAATCTGCTGCGTACCATCTCCCATGATCTGCGCACCCCGCTGACTGCCATATCCGGCAATGCCAGCAACCTGCTCTCCAACCATTCCGCCATCGATGAGGCCACCCGGCTGCAGATCTACGCGGACATCTACGACGATTCCATGTGGCTGATCAATCTGGTAGAAAATCTGCTGGCTGTCACCCGCATTGAAGACGGCCGCATGAACCTGCGCATGGAAACCGAACTGGTCAGCGAGGTCATTTCCGAAGCGCTCCGTCATGTCAGCCGTCAAAGCGTTGAACATAGCATTACAGCAGAAAGCACCGATGATTTTCTGCTTGCCCGCATGGATGCCCGACTCATTGTGCAGGTCATCATCAACCTTGTGGATAATGCCATCAAATACACACAAAAGGGCAGCCGGATCCAGATTCTGACGGATAAGCTGGAATCCGACGTGCGGATCCGTGTCACGGATGACGGTCCGGGCATTCCGGATGAGGCAAAGCCGTTTGTCTTTGATATGTGCTATACCGGTGCAAACCGCATTGCGGACAGCCGCCGCAGTCTGGGACTTGGACTCTGTTTATGCCGCTCCATCATCCGGGCCCATGGAGGAGAAATTTCCGTCTCTGACAACACGCCCTCTGGCTGTATCTTTACCTTTACATTACCCTGCGAGGAGGTAACTATCCATGAATAAACCGCTGATTCTGGTTGTGGAGGACGATGCACCCGTCCGCAATCTGATCACCACCACTTTAAAGCTGCATGATTACCGCTTTCTGACCGCAGCAAACGGAGAAACTGCGCTGATCGAAGCATCTTCCCACAATCCGGATATCATTCTGCTGGACCTGGGACTTCCGGATATGGACGGAATCGACATCATCCGGCAGATCCGCAGCTGGAGCATCACGCCCATCATCGTCATCAGCGCCCGCAGCGAAGATACGGACAAGATCGAGGCACTAGATAATGGGGCAGATGACTACCTGACCAAGCCCTTTTCTGTTGATGAGCTTCTGGCCCGCCTGCGCGTGACCCAACGCCGCTTAAGCTTCATGCAGGAAACCATGTCCGCCCAGGATTCCGTGTTTGTCAACGGCCCCCTGAAGATTGATTTTTCTGCCGGATGCGCCTGCTTAAATGAGGAACCGCTGTCCCTGACCCCCACCGAATACAAGCTTCTGTGCCTGATGGCCCGCAACGTGGGAAAGGTCCTGACCCACACCTATATCACCGAGCATGTATGGGGGAGCAGTTTTAAAAGCGATGTAGCCTCTCTCCGGGTCTTTATGGCAACGCTCCGCAAAAAACTGGAATCCGCTCCGGGCGCGCCCCAGCAGATCCAGACCCACATCGGAGTCGGATACCGGATGCTGCGGCTGTAATCTTCCATAATTTTATATTTCATTTTGTTTCAATTTGGGATATACTTTTGATAACGCGTAACTGTGAAACACCTGGCAGTTACGGCATCACAGACTAAGGAGGCTGAAATTATGGTTCGCAAAGAAAACACAGTTGCGGTGGAACACTTAGGCGGCGGCAAGGGCACTGCTTACGTTCATCACATCATTTCCAAAGAAGAGTTTTTAGGTCACGGCAGAATGTACGCAAGGGTGGTACTTCCTCCGGGCGCAAGCGTAGGCTGGCACCAGCACGTCCATGACACCGAGCCGTATTACATTTTAAAGGGACAGGCTGACTTCATCGACAACGACAAGTCCGTCACCAAGGTTGGCCCTGGCGACTGCTGTATCATCGAGGTCGGACAGTTCCACAGCATTGAAAATAATTCCAATGAGGATGTAGAGTTCATGGCTCTGATCTACAATGAGCCGGGATTTTTATACGAATAGGAAAACGGAGCGTTAGCGAGTTGCTAACGCTCCGTTTTTTACACGCTTGTCTCTCACTATGCACTAAACGGTGTTCTCAATCAAAGATTCTCGTAATATCCTGATATCGGTTGATTACTCGATAAATTTCCACATATTCGTTTCCGACCTTGTAGATAATTACATAATCTTCCCATATTGCATATTTATAATCTGTCCGAAAGCTGACTCGTTTTGAAAGATCTGATCCTATTCCTGAAAATATCTGAATATTTTCAAATTTACCGTAAATTTCCTTTATGGTCTTTGCCGCATATGCTTCGTTATCTTCAGCAATATAATCCCGGATATTCTTCAGATCTTTTACAACAATCGGATTGATCCGCAGTTTTAACATCTTATTCCCCCACAAGTGCTTTCAATTCATCCAGATCCAGCCAGCCTTCACCGTCTTTCACTGCTTCTTCGGCTTCCTGCAGTTTCATCAGAAGTTTTTTCTCCGCGCGGTCACGCTCGTAATCTTCAAAATCCATAACTACAAAACGTCCTCTGCCATTCTTGGTCAAATATACCGGCTCTCCTTTGTGACAGTTTTTCAGGACTTCATTATAATTTCTCAAATCAGACACTGGTAAAATATTTGCCATATTCTTTCAGCTCCTTCCACTGACTTTCATTGTTTCTACTACTTCTATTATACGCAAAAAGCCGTAAAATTCAACGTGAATTTTTACAGCAAAAAGATATTTCATCATATCGTTTCTACCCCCGGCAATCACATTTAAAAAGTCCCACAGAAACAGCACATGCATACTGCTTTCTGTGGGACTTTTATCTTTAGTGTTTCAATTTCAAACGCACCATTGCGCGCTTCAGCGCTGCTTCCGCACGCGCTGCATCCAGATCAGCTTCATGGCTTGCAAGGCGGCGCTCCGCACGGGAACGTGCTTCCTCTGCACGCGCAAAGTCAATCTCATCCGGCCACTCTACAACCTCTGCCATGACAGTCACCTGCTCCGGCAGAATGGTGATGAATCCGGACATCAGCGCTGCTTCCTTTTCACTGCCGTCCTCATGGATTTTGAGGACACCCGGCGCTACTACAGCAGTCAGCGGAATGTGGTTCGGGTATACACCGATCTCACCCTCGGTGGTGGTCAGCTCTACCATGGAGACTTCTCCGTCGTAGAAACCGCCGGTCGGGGTGACAACCTTTAATTTCATTCCATCAGCCATAGACGTACCCCCTATTTCACACGGGCAAGAACGTCGTCGATATTACCTGCATTCAGGAAATACTGCTCCGGAATGTCATCATGCTTGCCTTCCAGGATCTCCTTGAAGCCCTGAATGGTCTCGCTCAGCGGTACATAGCGGCCTTCCAGACCGGTAAACTGTCCTGCTACGAAGAACGGCTGAGATAAGAATCTCTGGATCTTACGTGCGCGGGATACGGTCAGCTTATCTTCCTCGGAAAGCTCATCCATACCTAACATGGCGATGATATCCTGTAACTCTTTGTACTTCTGCAGAACCTCCTGCACGCCGCGGGCTACCTTGTAGTGCTCCTCACCTACGACACGCGGGTCGAGGATACGGGAGGTGGACTCCAGCGGGTCTACTGCCGGGTAAATACCCTGCTCTACAATGGCACGGCTTAATACCGTGGTTGCATCCAGATGTGCGAAGGTGTTTGCCGGAGCCGGGTCGGTTAAGTCATCGGCCGGCACGTAAACTGCCTGTACGGAAGTGATGGAACCGTTCTTGGTAGAGGTGATACGCTCCTGAAGAGCACCCATCTCTGTCTGCAGAGTCGGCTGGTAACCTACTGCGGACGGCATACGTCCAAGCAGAGCGGATACCTCGGAACCTGCCTGGGTGAAACGGAAGATGTTGTCGATGAACAACAGAACATCCTTACCACCTTTGTCACGGAAATACTCTGCCATGGTCAGACCAGTCAGGCCGACTCTCATACGTGCTCCCGGCGGCTCGTTCATCTGACCGAATACCATGGTGGTCTTATTGATAACGCCAGACTCGGTCATCTCGTAGTAAAGGTCATTACCCTCACGGGTACGCTCACCTACACCGGTGAATACGGAATATCCGCCGTGCTCGGTAGCGATGTTACGAATCAGCTCCTGGATCAGGACGGTCTTACCTACACCGGCACCGCCGAACAGACCGATTTTACCACCCTTCTGATAAGGGCAGAGCAGGTCTACGACTTTGATACCGGTCTCAAGGATTTCAGTCTGGGTAGACTGTTCCTCGAAGGTAGGAGCTTTTCTGTGGATTGGAAGGTATTCTTCCACCTGTGGCCTTTCTTTATTGTCAATTGGCTCGCCCAGTACATTGAAAATACGGCCCAGCGTATTCTCACCAACCGGTACGGAAATCGGCGCGCCGGTTGCAATGGCGTCCATACCACGTCTCAGACCATCGGTGGTTCCCATTGCGATACATCTTACGGTATCGTCACCAAGATCCTGTGCAACCTCAACGGTCAGGCTGCCGCCGTCTTCCAACGGAACTCGGATTGCCTCGTTGATTTCCGGAATCTTGCCCTGGGAGAACTTGATATCCATGACCGCACCGATGATCTGTGTGATCTTACCAGTATTTTGTTCTGCCATCTTGCTTCTCCTTCATAATTCTTTCTCGAATGCACTCCTTGGAGCGCGATCGCTTCAGCAGAGCACCAGGCCCTGCCAAAACGGATTAATTGATCGCATTTGCGCCTGCAATGATCTCCGTAAGCTCCTGGGTAATGGAACCCTGACGCGCACGGTTGTACTGCAGCTCTAACTTGCCCAGCATTTCTTCTGCATTGTTGGTTGCCGAATCCATGGCGGTCATACGCGCACCATTTTCACTGGCAACTGCTTCCTGCAGCGCACCAAAGATCAGACTGCTCATATATTTCGGGATGATCATATCCAGCACTTCTTCTTCGCTCGGCTCGTAGTTCATGAGGGCTTCGGCTTTCAAAGCCTCGCTCTCGCCGCTCTCTTCCATGGTAAACGGAAGGAGCCTGATGAGCTTCGGAATATGAACCACGGTGTTCTTAAAGGAAGTGTATGCAAGATAGATCTCACCGATCTCCCCACGGCCGAATGCGGCCAGCAGCTCTTTTGTGAGATCTGCCGCATCCTGGTAGGCTGGCTCGTCGATGACCTCGGAATAATCCTCGGCAATCTCGTAACCCTTCTTAGCCAGTCCGTCACGGCCCTTGCGGCCAATGGCGTATACCCGGGTCTTCTCCGGAGTCAGCGCCTCATTTCCTGCGATGAGCTTGACAATGTTGTTATTGTAGCCACCGGCAAGACCGCGGTTGGAAGTGATCGCAATGACCGCTTTTCCATCCGTGGCACCTGCCCGCAGGTATTTGTGGTCGATGGTTCCTGACTTTTTCAGCATGGAAGAGATCGTCTCATACATCAAGTCGAAATAAGGCTTGGAGCTTTCTGCTTTCTGTCTGGATTTCTGCAGCTTGACTGTAGAAACCAGCTTCATGGCTTTGGTAATCTGGCCGGTGCTCTGGATACTTGCTTTTCTGCGTTTAATATCTCTCATCGATGCCATGATCGTTCACCTGCCTTATCTAGCGCTGCTCTTTGCACTCTTTGATTGCTTTTACAAGCAGAGCCTCGGTATCCTCGGACAGAACCCTGGTATCGCGGATTGCTGCCGGGATCTCCGGGTACTTGCTGTCAATGTATTTGAATAAGTCTTTCTCAAATGCCAGCACATCTGCAACCGGAATATCAAGAAGATGCTTTCTGGTTGCTGCGTAAATGATGATTACCTGGTACTCAACCGGCATCGGCTGGTACTGAGGCTGTTTTAAGACTTCACGGATGCGCTCGCCCTGTGCCAGCTGCTCGGTGGTTGCTGCATCCAGCTCGGAGCCGAACTGGGCGAAGCTTGCCAGCTCGCGGTACTGTGCCAGTTCCACACGGATCGGCGCTGCAATCTTCTTGATTGCCTTGATCTGTGCCGCGCCGCCTACTCGGGATACGGACAGACCAGCGTTGATAGCCGGACGGAAACCGGAGTTGAACATCTCAGTCTCAAGGTAGATCTGACCATCGGTAATGGAAATTACGTTGGTCGGGATGTATGCGGATACATCGCCCGCCTGAGTCTCGATGATCGGCAGAGCAGTTAAGGAACCGCCGCCCAAGTCATCAGACAAACGGGATGCGCGCTCCAGCAGTCTGGAGTGCAGGTAGAATACGTCACCCGGATAAGCCTCACGTCCCGGCGGTCTCTTCAGAAGAAGGGAGAGGGTACGATAAGCGGCAGCGTGCTTGGTTAAGTCATCATAGACTACCAGTACGTCCTCTCCGTTTTCCATCCACTCCTCGCCGATCGCACATCCGGAATATGGTGCGATATACTGTAACGGAGCCAGGTCGGATGCTGTGGAAACTACGATGGTGGTGTAGTCCATAGCGCCGAACTCCTCTAAGGTTCTTACAATGTTGGCAACGGTAGATGCTTTCTGACCGATTGCAACGTAGATACAGTGAACGCCCTGACCCTTCTGGTTGATGATGGTATCGATCGCGATGGCGGTCTTACCGGTCTGACGGTCACCGATGATCAGCTCTCGCTGGCCGCGGCCGATCGGGATCATGGCGTCAATTGCCTTGATACCGGTCTGTAACGGGGTGTCTACAGATTTTCTTTCGATTACGCCGTGAGCAACACGCTCAACACGGCGGAATTTGTCAGTCTCGATCGGGCCCTTGCCGTCAATCGGCATACCTAACGCGTTGACAACTCGTCCGGTCATGGCATCGCCTACCGGGACCTCAACCACGCGGCCGGTTGTCTTAACGATATCTCCCTCACTGATGTTCCTGGTATCACCTAAGAGAACGACACCTACGTTGTCTTCCTCCAGGTTCTGGACCATGCCGTATACTTCTCCCGGGAATTCCAGAAGCTCACCCTGCATGGCTTTCTCCAGTCCATGAACTCGAGCGATACCGTCCGCAACCGTGATAACGGTGCCGACATCAGAGACTTCCAGTTTGGTAGAATACTTTGCAATCTGTTCTTTGATTACCGAACTGATTTCTTCTGGTCTCAAATTCATTGTCTGTTCCTTTCCGACTTATTATGCCAGCTGAAGCGCGGATAACTCCTTCTTCAGCTCGTAAAGCCTTGTCTTGATGCTGCTGTCTACTACGCGATCTCCGATGCGGATGACCATGCCCCCAAGAAGGGACATATCCACATCGTAGTGCATTTCAAACTGCACGTAACCGGTGGTCTCAAGCAGTCTTTTTTCCAAAGCGGCCTTCTGCTCCGCGCCCAGCTCCACTGCGCTGGTCACATAAGCAGCTCCGATCTTTTTGAATTCCTTCACCCTCTGGATGAAATATTCCAGAATCGAGATCATCTCATTCTGTCTGTCTTTCTCAACAATGATGCTCAAGAAGCCCATCAGCTCCTCCGCAATCTTTCCGGAAAAGACCTGATGTAATAAGGCAACCTTCTCTTCTTTTACGATCTGCGGATTTCCGAGAACGGAAAAGAGCTCCGGGTTGGCCTGTAAAATGGGGAGCAAAGCAGATGTTTCCTCGTAGAAAGTATCCACAAGCGCTTTTTCCATGGCTGTCTCAAACAATGCATCGCCGTACACCTTTGAAACTAGCTTTGCCATGTATGTTCACCCATTTCCTTCAAAGTCTCATCAATCAAAGCATCCTGAATCTTAACATCGATGGAGTTTCCAACAACCTTCTCTGCCATGAATGCGGCGATGTCTACGATCTCCTGCTTCATGTCATCGAGAGCTTTCTTCTTCTCCAGCTCAACCTCACGGTTAGCCCGCTCAATGATTCTGGCTGCTTCGGCCTTGGCTTCATCGAGCATTTCCTCCTCACGGGCTTTGGCTTTACGCCGTGCAGTCTCCAGAATGCTCTCAGCTTCTTTGTTCACGTCTCTTAATTTTGCCTCGTACTCAGCCTTCATAGCCTCTGCTGAAGATTTGTCTTCCGCAGCAGATGCCAGCTCGCCGGCAATCTTCTGTTTTCTCTTTTCCAGCACATCGCGCACCGGATTGAAAAGCAGATAGGACAATGCAAAGAATAAAATGAAGATGTTGATACCGGTCAGCACTGCGTCATGCAGAAGCTGCGGATCAAATCCTATCAGTCTGTCCAAGTCTTACGCCTCCTTTCGTTATAATTCATTACGCTCTCCGCAGCAAAACACTGCTGTCCGCCGCGTGCCTGCGCAATGTCCGTTCTTCTTATGCGCCGAACGGCTTAACGAACATCAGGATGATCGCAACAACCAGACCGTACAGACCGGTGGTCTCTGCTACTGCCTGACCAAGAAGCATGGTGGAAGTGATGTCGGATTTTGCGCCCGGGTTACGTCCTACTGCTGCAGCACCGTGACCAGCTGCGATACCCTGTCCTACACCAGGTCCGATACCGGCGATCATTGCCAGACCAGCGCCGATTGCGGAACAACCAAAGATAAAGTCCTGTCCTGAGATACCATTCATAGTTAAGTCCTCCTAAAAAATAAATTTTATTCCATTTTGTCGTTGATGTATACCATGGTCAGCATACAGAATACGTATGTCTGGATCGCACCGGAGAATACATCACAATAAACATGAAGTGCCGCCGGAATACCGATATTGGTAAAGATCGGCATCATGCCATACCATAATCCCATAATGATAACGCCTGACAGCAGGTTTGCAAACAGACGCAGGGAAATGGAAATCGGGTTCGCGATCTCACCGATCAGGTTGATCGGAAACAAGATCGGGGTCGGCTCAAACAGGCTGGTAAAATGTCTTACGCCCCTGTTCTTGATGCCCTGGTAGTTTACAATGAAGAAGGTAAACATACCAAGCAGGAAAGTAACGCCATAGTCGGCTGTCGGAGCACGAAGGCCTAACAGTCCGCTCAGGTTACAGAAGAGGATAAATACGAAGATCGTTCCGATGTAGTTGATGAAACGTCTTGCATTGCCTCCCAGAATACCTGCCGTCATGCCCTGCAGTGCCTCATAGGCCATCTCCAGCACATTCTGAAATGTTCCCGGCTGGTCCGTTGCCTTTTTGAGGGTCCGGTTCGCCAGTACCGCAAGGATCAGGATCAGTGCTGTGATGATCCACATGCCTATGGTCGTTGTTGTGATCCAGAAGTCCTGACCAAATAACTGATACTTCAGTACCCCATGTATCATAAAGTCAGGCTCATTGGAAATCAGCATTCCCATTCACGGTTCCTCCTTTCTCTCATGATATCCCCGGCCGGTCATTGTCGGAAGTATCTGCGTGCGCAGAAGCTTCCGGTTCTTTTCCACCGGAAATTCTGTGAACCAGTGGCTGCAGGTATGCGCCTGCTTTCATGCCCATGGCTCCGATCACCGCTGCCAGAAGATCGATCTTAAGCACTTTCCAGCAGATCAGAAGCACCGCCACAAATACCAGCTTGCGCAGCATACTCTGCGCTACGGTAAATTTGTTGGCGTAGCTCTCACTTCCGCTGTCCAGCACCCGCTCGGTCATAACCGCCATATGAACCAGCATACAAATGGCTCCTGAGGCTCCCACCACCAGTCCCATAATGACCGGAACCACCGGATAGGAAACCTTCGGAAGAAGCAGGACTGCAAGGATGACCAGAATCACATTGTAAAAAATGATTCCGGCTGACATTTCCGCAAGCAGCCTTTTCGTTGACTTGCTCAGCCACTCCATTGTTACCTGCCTCCTTTGCTGTCTTCATGAAAAATGCGGCTTGGCTGTTTTGGTTTGCTGATTCCGCTTCGTCCCTGCCCTGCACTCTGCTGCTGCCGTAAGCGCTCATCCTCTTTCTGCTCCTGCAAAAGAGTATTTCTCGCCATGACCCAGCCGCAGCGTCCGCCTGCCAGAACACCCAGGATCAGCATCGGCACCATGAGCTTCGTCCCAAAATGGGAATCCACCAGATAACCTGTGTAAACACAGAGGAGGATCGGCGTCAGCACACTGAAACCAAGCTGCGTCACCATGGCAAGACTTCGGAATACGCTTCTCTTATAATGCACTGTTCCCACCTCTTTCTGCATTTTTGCATGTATCATCTATTATACCCAAATTTTTCAACTTTGTCCATTATGAATAGATGTTTCGTAGAAAAATAGTGAATCTTGCACATTGCAAATATTTATGTCATTTTTTTATCGAACATTTTCACAGAAATAACTGAGAAAAATTGTCATACTTGCCAGTTTAATGCACATTTATACCAAAAAAACCGTCACACTCGAAAAATGTGACGGTTTTAACGATTTTCTGCCTAAATAAGTTTCTTCTTATCTTAATATAAGTTTTGGGCTATCCTTTTTTATTTAATTTCTTCATACGGCACACGGTTGATGCCCTCCTCCACTGCCGCCTTCGCTACGGCATTGGCCACTGCCAGGGCAACCCGCTTGTCAAAAGAGGACGGGATGACATATTCCAGATTCAGTTCCTCCTCCGGAATGACGGAAGCAATCGCATGCGCTGCCGCGAGCTTCATCTTCTCGGTAATGTCTTTCGCACGTACTGCAAGAACGCCCTTGAAGAGTCCCGGGAATACCAGCACATTGTTGATCTGGTTCGGATAATCAGAACGTCCGGTACCAACTACGGCTGCACCGCCTGCTTTTGCCTCATCCGGCATGATCTCCGGAACCGGGTTTGCCATGGCAAATACAATACCGTGGTTCATGGTTGCTACCATTTCTCTGGTTACCAGGTTCGGTCTGGACACACCAACAAAAATATCAGCGCCTTTTAAGGCATCAGCAAGTGTTCCATGCTCTTTATTCTTGTTGCTGATATGGGAGATTTCTTCCTGACCAGAATTTAAGTTTGCATCGCCCTCACAGATAATGCCGTGGATGTCGCACATGATAATATTTCCAAAGCCCATTGCAATCAGCTGCTTACCAATTGCCACACCAGCAGCACCAGCGCCATTGATGACAACACGGAGCTCGCCCATCTTCTTGCCGGTTACTTTCACTGCATTCAGAAGTGCAGCACCTACTACGATAGCAGTACCGTGCTGGTCATCGTGGAAGACCGGAATGTCACAGCGCTCTTTCAGCTTTTTCTCAATCTCAAAACAACGCGGAGCTGCAATATCCTCCAGGTTGATGCCGCCAAAGCTCTTGGAGATCAGGGCAATGGTATTGACGATGGTGTCCACATCCTTGGAATCCACACACAGCGGAAATGCGTCTACATCTGCAAATGTTTTAAAGAGTGCGCACTTTCCTTCCATAACCGGCATACCAGCAGACGGTCCGATATCGCCAAGTCCCAGCACTGCGGTTCCGTCTGTGATGACAGCAACCAGATTGCCTTTACGGGTATAATCGTAAGCCTTGTCCTCATCCTCTGCGATCAGCAGGCACGGCTCTGCCACGCCCGGGGTGTAGGCGATGGACAGCTCCTCCGGAGTTGTAACCTTCGCACGGGAAATGACCTCAATTTTTCCCTTCCATTCTTTGTGTTTTTCAATTGCAAGCTGCTTCTTATCCACCAGTTTGTCCTTCTGTGTTTGTTAAATTTTCTACATTCACATCAATTTTTCCAAAACGGCTGTTAACTTTCTGTCAGAATCTGGCATTGCCGTCCCGCATGCGCCTGACCGCGTAACGGTGCCAATAGATCTGCCATTCTGGTTTTCTGATGCGTTACAGCTGGTTTCATTCTAATACAAAGTAGAAAAGGCGTCAACCTGACAGAAAGGAATGTTTTCGTCACTGCTCATATATCGCACAAACAACAAATTTTGCAGCATAGCTTCTATTTCAACATTTTGTTGCCTGGACAACGGATTTTCTTTGCTATTGCGTTTATAATAGAGTCATATGTAACTGCTAGCATAAAACAGTTACGGGCAGATTTTATCCAACATTCAAGGAGGTTTATCATCATGAGCTTTATCAAAAATATCGACAAGTCCCAGGTTCTCACATTAAAGGATGAGGTTTCCTACCAGAAAGGCCAGGTAGTCAGCAAGACTCTCGCCCAGAACGATGCCTTAAGCGTTACCCTCTTCGCGTTCGACAAGGACGAGGAGATCAGCACCCACGAATCCGGCGGTGACGCATTCGTGACCTGCTTAGACGGCGTTGGCCGCATCACCATCGACGGCAAGGCATATGAACTGCACGAAGGGGAATCCATCATTATGCCGGCAAAGCATCCGCATGCCGTGTATGGACAGGAGCAGTTTAAGATGTTGCTGGTTGTGGTATTTTAGTTGTTGAGAA
Source organism: Ventrimonas sp. (assembly GCF_048380235.1). Classification (NCBI taxonomy): domain Bacteria; kingdom Bacillati; phylum Bacillota; class Clostridia; order Lachnospirales; family Lachnospiraceae; genus Ventrimonas; species Ventrimonas sp. Next base: position 68,381 of record NZ_DBFCCJ010000034.1, read on the forward strand.
AAAAAGATTCAACTGGAAACAAAACAAGACTTGCCCAAACAAGCGGTCCTATTGTATACTTGGTCTCAGCTGCGGTCATTTCAAGGACCGCGCAGTGCGGCTGTCTTGCCGGATAATATGAGAAAAAGTTTTAAGTTTATAAGATACCCAGAAGGGAGTCGCATGAAAGGTCCAAAGACCCGGAATGCGGCTTCCTTTGTTTTATTTCTGACAAACTTTTAGAAAACCTAAAAAATTTTTAGTTTTTGCTTGCCTTTTTCTCTGGCACTCTGTATACTTAGAGGCAGTTGTATTTGAGAAACATCATCATTTTGTACAATAACGTGGCGATCAAGCGCATGGCCACCTAACAAAAAGGGAGGAACACCTACTATGAGTCGTTTGGAAATCACCAGTCCCAACCAGGCTCAGCTCATGATCGAGGAGCTGTACAAAGACCTGGAACGCCGAATCGAATCCAGTCCGCCAGGTCTCTGCCCGGTTGACATGACCAGAGCCTTTGTGGAAATGTGCCACACCCACACCTGCGGCAAATGTGTCCCGTGCCGTGTCGGCCTGTGGCAGTTAAAGAACCTGCTCACCGATGTTATGAACGGGGAAGCCACCATGGAAACCTTAAAGCTCATGGAGGAACTGTCCCAGAGTATTATGAACGGTGCTGACTGTGCCATTGGCTACGAAGCTGCCCATACGGTATACCGAAGCTTAAAAGAATGCCGTGAGGACTATGAGGAACACGTTCATCAGGGCCGCTGTACCTGCAACTACACGCAGCCGGTTCCGTGCGTTTCCCTTTGCCCAGCACATGTGGATATCCCAGGCTATGTTTCCCTGGTACGCGAAGGCCGCTACGCCGATGCCATCCGTCTGATCCGCAAGGACAATCCATTTCCGACCACCTGCGGCTTCATCTGTGAGCATCCATGTGAGGCCCGCTGCCGCAGAAACATCATTGACGATGCCGTCAACATCCGCGGATTGAAACGCTTCGCAGCAGATTATGCTGGCAAAGTTCCTCCGCCATCCTGTGCTGCTTCCACCGGCAAAAAGATCGCCATCATCGGCGGCGGCCCGGGCGGCTTAAGCGCAGCTTATTATCTGCAGCTCATGGGACATCAGACCACCGTTTTTGAAATGCTCCCGAAACTGGGCGGCATGCTCCGCTACGGCATCCCGAACTACCGTCTGCCAAAGGAGCGTCTTGATGACGATATCAACGCCATTCTGGAGACTGGTGTGAAAGTCGAGTACGGAAAACGGATCGGTACTGACATTACAATTCAGGAACTGCGCAAGGAATACGATGCCGTGCTCATCACCATCGGCGCAAGCACAGATAAAAAGCTTGGCATTGAAGGAGAATCTGCAGAAGGTGTCATCTCCGCAGTCCGCTTCCTGCGTGATGTCGGAAAGAACTTAAATCCGGATCTGAGCGGACAGGAGGTTGCTGTCATTGGCGGCGGCAACGTTTCCATGGATGCAGTCCGAACAGCAAAACGTCTCGGTGCAAAGAAGGTTTCTATCCTCTACCGGCGCCGTGTAGCTGATATGACTGCACTTCCGGGTGAGATTGAAGGCGCTGTTGCCGAGGGCATTGAAGTAAAAACCCTGATGGCTCCGGCCCGGATCGATGTCGATGAAAACAACCATGTGCGCGGTGTCTATGTCACCCCGCAGATGATCAGCAAGATTAAAGGCGGCAGAGCCAGTGTGCGTGCGACCGGCGAGCCGGATATCTTTGTTCCGTGCCAGACCCTGATCGTGGCAATCGGACAGGATATCGAATTCCAGCACTTCGAGGAAGCCGGTCTTCCGGTCAACCGCGGCAAGATCCAGACCGAGCGCTACGGCGGTTTCGACAATATGCCTGGCGTATTTGCAGGCGGCGACTGCGCGTCCGGTCCGGCATCCGTAATCAAAGCCATTGCCGCTGCCAAGGTCGTTGCGGCAAACATCGACGAATATCTTGGTTTCCGTCACACGATCAGCTGCGATGTTGTGCTTCCGGAGCCTGATCTGCGTGACCGCATTCCATGTGGCCGTGTCAATATGACCGAGCGCGAGGCCTGTGAGCGCGTCTGCGATTTCGAAGGCGTGGAAAACTGCATGACCGAAGCAGAAGCAAGACAGGAAGCAAGCCGCTGCCTCGGCTGCGATCACTTCGGCTATGGAATCTTCAAAGGAGGTCGTGAAAACAAATGGTAAATTTAAAGATCGATCATAACGAAATCTCGGTTCCGGAGGGAACCACCATTATGGAAGCGGCTGCCCTTGCAGGAATCGACATTCCAAAGCTCTGCTATTTAAAAAATATCAACGAGATTGCAGCTTGCCGCGTATGTCTCGTGGAGGTTGTCGGAAAAGAGCAGCTGGTAACCTCCTGCAACAATAAAGTGCAGGAGGGACTGGAGATCCTGACAAACAGTCCGAGGGTCCGTGTGGCAAGAAAACAGAATGTACAGCTCATTCTCTCCCAGCACGACTTTAAGTGCGCAACCTGTGTCCGCAGCGGCAACTGTACCCTGCAGACGCTTTCAAACGACTTAAACATCATCGACCTTCCGTTTAAAGAGCGTGTAGAACATGCTCCATGGGATAAGAATTTCCCGCTCATCCGCGACACGGAAAAGTGCATCAAGTGCATGCGCTGCATCCAGGTCTGCGATAAAGTGCAGGGACTGGGTATCTGGGATGTGACCAGTACCGGTTCCAGAACCACCGTCAATGTCAAAGGCAACCGCAAGATCACCGATGCAGACTGTGCCCTCTGCGGCCAGTGCATCACCCACTGTCCGGTGGGCGCCCTGCGCGAGCGCGATGACACCGAAAAAGTATGGGATGCCATTGCAGATGAAAAGAAAACCGTTGTAGTCCAGATTGCTCCCGCAGTCCGCACTGCATGGGGCGAAGCCATGGGAATGAAACGCGAAGACGCTACCGTCGGCAAGATTTTAGATGCCTGGAAGCGCATGGGCGCGGACTACGTATTCGACACGTCCTTCTCCGCCGACTTAACGATCATGGAAGAAGCAACCGAATTTCTGGAGCGGTTCCAGAGCGGTTCCTTAAACAACCGACCGATGTTCACCTCCTGCTGTCCGGGCTGGCTGCGTTTTGTAAAAACCCAGTTCCCGGAGATGGTTTCGCAGCTTTCGACCGCGAAATCCCCGCAGCAGATGTTTGGTGCTGTCATGAAGACCTACTTCGCCCAGTCCATCGGCGTGGACCCGGAAAATATTGTGACCGTATCCGTTATGCCCTGCGTTGCCAAAAAGGCAGAGGCAGACATGGATTTCTACTATAAAGAATACGCAGGGAAAGACGTGGACATTGTGCTGACCACACGAGAGTTCACGCGCATGCTCCGCGAAACCCACATCCGGCCGGAAGTGCTGACTGACCGAAAGCCAGACAGCCTCATGCAGGAGTGGACCGGTGCCGGTGTCATCTTCGGCGCAACCGGCGGTGTCATGGAGGCGGCACTTCGAACCGCTTACCATGCCCTGTCCGGCAAAAATCCGGACCCGGATTTCTTTGATGACATCCGTACCGTCAATGAAGACTATGCACTCACAGAAGCAAACCTCGACTTTAACGGAACCACGGTCCGCACCGCCATTGTCAGTGGCCTCGGCAACACAAGAAAACTCCTCGAGGCGATCCGGCGCGGCGATGTATCTTATGACTTCGTAGAAGTCATGGCCTGCCCCGGCGGCTGTGTCGGCGGCGGCGGACAGCCGATCTGTGACGGCAAAGAACTTGCAGGTGTGCGCGGTGAAAACCTGCACTTCCTCGACAAGAACAGTAAGATCCGGTTCTCCCATGAGAATCAGGACGTGGCAAAGCTGTACCAGGATTTCCTTGAACATCCTCTTTCCCACAAGTCCCACATGATCTTACACACGGACCACAATGCATGGTCCATGCACGAAGAACCATAATTCGCGCAAAAGTCACTCACTTTTTATTATCCTTCTATTTGCCAAAGAAACGCCGCCCCGGTTTTGCCGTGGCGGCGTTTCTTATATTATATGATATTTCTATTTATTAACTGCGCTTATTTTTCCGGTACATGCCACTCCCAGTTGCGGATTTCCTCCATATCCTGTCCGTACTCGGCAATATACTGCTTGTGCTCTACCAACTTATCATTCATTTTCTGGATCAGGAAGGAACCACGGTTACCTAACTGCGGCAAATGCATTACCGCATCTTTTACCAGACTGAAGCGGTCAAGCTGGTTCTGGACACGCATGTCGAACGGTGTCGTGATGGTGCCTTCCTCCTGGTAACCATGAACAGACATATTGTGGTTGTTGCGCTCGTAGGTCAGCTCATGAATCAGGGTCGGATAACCGTGGAATGCGAAGATAACCGGCTTATCCGGAGTAAAGATTGCATCGTACTCTGCATCGCTTAAGCCGTGCGGATGTTTATGGTCGGACTCCATCTTGAACAGGTCAACCACATTTACAACGCGGATCTTCAGCTCAGGAAGCTCATCTCTCAGAATGGTAACAGCAGCCATGGTCTCCAGGGTCGGAGTATCGCCGCAGCATGCCATAACCACATCCGGCTCCTCGCCGCAGTCATTGCTTGCCCACTCCCAGATACCGATACCCTGGGTGCAGTGCTTTACAGCCTGCTCCATGGATAGCCACTGGCAGCTCGGATGCTTGGATGCAACGATCGCATTCACATAGTTCTTACTCTTGATGCAGTGATCAAAGCAGGAAAGCAGGCAGTTGGTATCCGGCGGAAGATACATGCGGACAACATCTGCTTTCTTATTGGCGATGTGATCTAAGAAGCCCGGATCCTGATGAGTAAATCCGTTGTGATCCTGCTGCCATACGTTGGAGGTCAGGATGAAGTTTAAAGAAGCGATCGGGCGTCTCCAGGACAGCTGGTTGCAGACCTTTAACCACTTTGCGTGCTGTGCTGCCATAGAATCCACAATACGGATGAATGCCTCATAGCTTGCGAAGAAACCATGACGGCCGGTTAACAGATAACCCTCCAGCCAGCCCTCGCACATATGCTCACTCAGCATACTGTCCATGATGCGGCCATTTCTTGCCAGCTTGTCATCGGTCGAAAGCAGCTCGCCGTTCCAGTCGCGGTTCTGCTCCTCAAATACTTTATACAGACGGTTAGACATGCTCTCATCCGGTCCGAAGATGCGGAAGTTCTTGCTGTCCTCATTGAGCTTGAAAATATCACGGATATAGCCGCCAAGCTCGATCATATCCTGGGCCTTGGTCTTGCCCGGCTCCACCGGAATACCGTACTCGCGGAAATCCGGAAGGCGCAGATCTTTCAGCAGCAGTCCGCCGTTTGCATGCGGGTTTGCACCCAGACGCGCATTGCCCTTTGGAGCCAGCTCAGCCAGTTCCGGAATCAGACGTCCTGTTTCATCAAACAGTTCTTCTGCGTGGTAGCTCTTTAACCACGCTTCTAACAGCTGTAAATGCTCCGGTTTTTCCATACTGATCGGCACCTGATGGGCACGGAAAGAACCCTCGATCTGCTGTCCGTCTACTACCTTTGGACCAGTCCAACCCTTCGGAGTGCGCAGGATGATCATTGGCCACTTCGGACGCTCCGGATCCTGCTCCTCTCTTGCATGCTTCTGAATGGCTTTGATCTCCTCGATGACGGTATCCACGGTCTCTGCCATCTTCTTGTGCATGGTCATCGGATCATCACCCTCAACAAAGTACGGCTTCCAGCCGCAGCCCTCGAAGAAGGACTTGATCTCGTCATGCGGGATACGGGAGAAAATGGTCGGGTTGCTGATCTTGTAACCATTTAAGTGCAGGATTGGAAGAACTGCACCATCGGTTACCGGGTTTAAGAATTTATTGGACTGCCAGGAAGTTGCAAGCGGACCGGTCTCGGCCTCGCCATCGCCTACAACTACCGTTGCGATCAGGTCCGGGTTATCAAACACGGCGCCAAATGCATGCGCAATGGAGTAACCCAGCTCACCGCCCTCGTTGATGGAACCAGGCGTTTCCGGAGCGCAGTGGCTCGGAACACCGCACGGGAAGGAGAACTGCTTGAACATCTTCTTCATGCCTTCCTCATCCTGGCTGATATTCGGATATACCTCGCTGTAGCTTCCGTCCAGATAGGTGTTGGCGATCAGGAAGTTTCCGCCATGTCCCGGACCGGAAAGAAGGATCATATCCAGATCATAGCGCTTGATAGCACGGTTGCAGTGCACATACACAAAGTTCTGGCCAGGAACGGTTCCCCAGTGTCCTACGATTTTCTTTTTGATCTGATCCATGCTCAGCGGTTTCTTTAAAAGCGGATTATCTAACAGATATAACTGACCGGCAGACAGATAGTTTGCCGCACGCCAGTAGGCGTTCATCTTTTCCAGCATTTCCTCACACAGAGGCTGCTTTTCCAGACAGGTGTTGTTCTCCATGATCTTACCTCTTTCTTTGCTTACGTCGTTTTGCTGCTGTCTGCGCAACATGGGAAACGTTGCGTTTCTTGCTCAAAAATTGGGTTTGTTATTTTTCTAACGTTTACGCATTGTATTTTCGCACATACAATCCAATCTGTAAAATGCAATTTCTGCATTATATTCATATCAATTTGATATGGATATGCCGCAAACCGTGGATTTCCCTTGATTTCTGTACTATAATGGAGACAACCTTTTGAGAAAAACAGACTGATAAACTTGGAGAATATACCATGACATCTAATTTCGAATACTATAAAATCTTTTACTATGTCGCAAAATACGGCAACTTAACCCGCGCCGCCGCTGCATTGAACACCAGCCAGCCTGCCGTGACCCGCGTTATCCACAAGCTGGAAGCCGACCTGGGCTGCCGCCTCTTCATCCGCAGTAAATCCGGCATGGAACTGACGGCAGAGGGAAACCGGTTCTTTGAGTATGTCTCTGCCGGCTGCCTGCAGTTTTTCCGAGCGGAAAGCCATTTAAGCGACCTGCTTAAGCTCGAAAACGGCACTATCTCCATCAGCGCCACCGAGACGGCCCTGCACTCCTGGCTCTTTGAGGCCATGGAAGCCTTCCATCAGGAATATCCGGGCGTTCATTTCCAGATTTTAAACCACAGCACTCAGGATTCCATTCAGGCGGTGCGGGATGGCAAGGTGGACTTTGCCGTGGTTTCTTCTCTTCCACTCCACCTTTCCGGACCGCTGCGCATGAAAAAATTACATACCTACCGGGATATCCTCATCAGCGGCAGCCGTTTTTCCGAACTGAAGGACCGTCCTGTCTCGCTCCGGGAGCTGGCCGCCTACCCCTGGATCAGCCTGACCTCAGAATCCATCAGCCGTACCTTCTTAAATACCTACTTTGCGCAGTACGGTCTTACCTTCTCGCCGGATATGGAGCTGGCCACCACCGATCTGATTCTCCCGGCTGTGCGCCACAACCTCGGCATCGGATTTATCCCCGAAGCCTTCGCCCACAGCGAACTCGCCGCCAGAAACATCTTCCAGGTCCAGATTGAAGAGCAGTTCCCGGAACGCAATATCCTGCTGATCTCCGATTCGGAATATCCGCAGAGTGTAGCATCGAAGGCGTTTCAAAAATTTGCAAAATAACAAAAATGCCCTGGCACATATTTTCACGCCAAGGCATTTTTTCTTTTTTATTCATTGCAGTTATCCTTCACAAATTGCACAATATCCGCATTCACTTCCATGATCCGAGGATCATTTTCCATTTCAGAAATGCTCATCCAGCAATACTGAACCCCATCAATCTCAAAAGCATTCTGTTTCGCCACATCCGGGAAGCTCGCAACAGAAGCTAAATACAACTTATGGCTGTAAATTCTGTTCTCATGATGGCTCTCCGGTCTGGCGCTATGCTCGCGCATGAATCTGCGAACGCGTCACTGGCGCGTTCTTGATATGCAATGCAGGAAAATTCCAATGTGCCGCTCATTCTGTATGGGGTGCCCGGAACTTCTACTCTACTGGCTATGCCAGGATAATAAATAACACAGCCATTCTTATTTTTGTAGCGAAGCCAATACAGCAGGAAGTGAATGAGACCGCTCTCCGAGATTTTCAACATATCAGGTGTTTGCATCTTGAGCACACACGTCCGAATGTGGCGGATGTTAATCCGACACAGGCGAACGCGTGTTAGCGAGAGCAAGCAAACAACGATATGTGAAAATATAGGAAAGCGGTCTCTTTCTCTTCCGGACCTTATTTGGTTTTATGAAGCAAATTTTTATTCCACGTATGCGATCAGCTTCTCGCCTTTCTCATCGGTATCGATCACGATGGTCTGGCCTTCACTGATATTACCTTCCAGGATGATCCTTGCTGCCAGGGTCTCTACGTTCTTCTGGAGATATCTTCTCAGCGGACGTGCACCGTAGGCCGGGTCGTAACCATGATCCGTCACGAAGGTCTTGGCATTGTCGGTCAGTTCTACCTTCAGCTCGCGGTCTTCCAGACGGCGGTTCACATCGGCTACCATCAGATCCACAATATGACTGATGTTATCCTTTGTTAACGGCTTGAAGAGGATCGTCTCATCCAGACGGTTCAAGAACTCCGGACGGAAGTGGGCACGCAGATCTTGCATGACCATAGCCTCAGCCTCCGGCTTGATATTGCCGTTTTCATCGATGCCATCCAGCAGATACTGGGAACCGATGTTGGAGGTCATGATCAGAATGGTGTTCTTGAAGTCCACGGTCTTGCCGGTGGAATCGGTGATACGTCCATCGTCCAATACCTGAAGCAGGACATTGAATACATCCGGATGTGCCTTTTCCACCTCATCGAAGAGAACAACAGAGTACGGTTTTCTGCGGACTGCCTCGGTCAGCTGACCACCCTCATCGTAGCCGACATATCCCGGAGGTGCTCCGATCAGGCGGGCTACAGAATGTTTCTCCATGTACTCACTCATATCGATACGGACCATATTGTTCTCATCGTCGAACAGTGCCTCAGCCAGGGCTTTCGCAAGCTCAGTCTTGCCGACACCGGTCGGTCCAAGGAACAGGAAGGAACCAATCGGTTTGGTCGGATCCTTGATGCCGGCCTTGGAACGAAGGATTGCTTCGGTAACCTTCTCCACGCCCTCATCCTGGCCTACGACCCGTTTATGCAGGACCGTATCCAGATGCAGGATCTTGCTGCGCTCGCTCTCATTTAACTTGCTTACCGGAATACCGGTCCAGCGGGAAATGATTCTTGCGATCTCATCTTCAGTGACACTTTCATGCACCAGGCTCAGATCCTGATTCTTTACTTTTTCTTCCTCTGCTTCCAGCTGTTTCTGCAGCTGCGGCAGCTTGCCGTACTGAAGCTCAGCGGCCTTATTCAGATCGTACTGCTGCTGGGCCGCAGCAATATCACGGTTCACCTGCTCAATCTCTTCGCGGAGAGCAGAAAGATGGGAAACAGAATTCTTTTCATTCTCCCACTGTGCCTTCTTGCTGGCAAACTCGTCATGCAACTCTGCCAGATTTTTCTGCAGATCCGCCAGACGCTCCTGGCTCAAATGATCTGTCTCTTTCTTTAATGCAGTCTCCTCAATCTCCATCTGCATGATCTTTCTGGAAAGTTCATCCAGTTCGGTCGGCATGGAGTCAAGCTCGGTCTTGATCAGGGCGCAGGCCTCATCAACCAGGTCGATCGCCTTATCCGGCAGGAAGCGGTCGGTGATGTAACGGTCAGAAAGCACAGCTGCTGCCACCAGGGCAGAGTCCGTGATCTTGACACCGTGGAACACTTCGTAACGCTCCTTGATACCACGCAGAATGGAAATGGTATCTTCTACGGTCGGCTGGTCTACCAGCACCGGCTGGAAACGACGTTCCAGGGCCGCATCTTTCTCAATGTATTTCCGGTATTCATCCAGTGTGGTCGCACCGATACAGTGCAGCTCGCCTCTGGCAAGCATCGGTTTTAACAGGTTGCCTGCATCCATGGAGCCCTCGGTCTTGCCAGCTCCCACAATGGTATGCAGCTCATCGATGAACAGAATGATCTGTCCTTCACTCTTTTTCACTTCTTCCAGAACGGCTTTTAACCGCTCCTCAAACTCGCCACGGTACTTGGCGCCTGCAACCAGCGCGCCCATATCCAGCGCAAACAGCTTGCGGTTCTTTAAGCCTTCCGGCACATCGCCGCGGACAATACGCTGGGCCAGTCCCTCGACAACCGCCGTCTTACCAACACCAGGCTCACCGATCAGGACCGGGTTGTTCTTGGTCTTTCGGGAAAGAATCTGGATTACATTACGGATCTCGCTGTCACGACCGATGACCGGGTCAAGCTTCTGGTCCTTCGCACGCTCTACCAGGTCGTAGCCATATTTTTCCAGGGTGTCATAGGTTGCTTCCGGATTGTCGCTGACAACTCTCTGGTTGCCGCGCACCGTAGACAGTGCCTGCAAAAAGGTGTCGCGGGTAATGCCGTACTGGCGGAACAGATCCTTCATGGTACGGTCCGCATACTTTAACATGGACAGGAAAATATGCTCAACGGAGACATATTCATCGCCCATGGCTTTGGATTCGTCCTCCGCATTGATGAGGACTTTATTTAAATCATTGCTGATGTAAACCTGACTGGAACCGCTTACCTTCGGCAGTCCTGCCAGCTTCTGCTGTGCTTCATTGGTGATCAGCTCTTTGCTGATGCCCATCTTGGTTAACAATTTTAAAATAAGGCTGTCATCCAATGTGAGCAGACTGTAGAACAGATGCTCCTGTTCGATCTGCTGATTGCCATATTCGTAAGCAAGCTTTTCACAGTTCTGGACGGCTTCCATTGATTTCTGGGTAAATTTGTTTATATTCATAAATCACACCTCCATTCCTTTTAGTGCAACGTCATCTTTTATCTCATCTGTTATACTACTTCTATAACATTAGCTGTACTATAGCACATGTTGTTAGCACTGTCAAGAGGTGAGTGCTAATTATTTGTGAAGAATTTGTGTCTTTCACAATGCCATCTTCTGCAAATGCAAAAGAGCTGGTTTTTCGTCTGCGGGAATCCAAAAAAGCTTCTTTCCAGATTTTCTTCTCCCCGGCAAAAAAGAGCGCCGACACGGCAGCGAATCCCCAAGCGGTGTCCGAAAAGTCTGGATCCAGTCTAATATTCTTATTTCATCGCAATACATGGACTCCCTTGTCCACATGCTCTGGCTGTCTTCTATTTCCTTGCATCTAATTGTTAACCAATTTTCAATTATATGTTGACAATTATATCTCCTCGTGCTATTTTATTTCTCAAAACCAATTTTTATTTACCATATCAAAGGAGATCCGATCTTATGAGCACAACGCCTGATATTTCCACCGATCCACAGCTTTCCCGCGAGGAAGCGCTTGCCATCTTAAACACTCCGGATGGAGAACTTCCGGAACTCATCGCCCGTGCAGAAGTCCTGCGCAGAAAGTATAAAGGAAACCATGTAAGCATCCATATCCTGACCAATGCCCGCAGCGGAAACTGTTCCCAGGACTGCACTTACTGTGCCCAGTCCTGCCGCTCCAAAGCTGAGATTGATAAATACAAATGGGTAGACGATGAGAAATTATATAAAGACAATGACTTTGTCAACGAGAACCATCTGTCCCGCCACTGTATCGGCTTAAGCGGAATGAAATTCACCGACGCGGAAATCGAAGATCTGGCGAAACGGATCTGTAAAATGAAAGAAACCGGTACGCATCTGTGCTGTTCCATCGGCTTTCTGACCGAGCATCAGGCGAAAATCTTAAAAGAAGCCGGGCTCGACCGCATCAACCACAATTTAAACAGTAGCCGTTCCTATTATCCCAACATCTGCTCCACCCATACCTTTGAGCAGCGCGTGGCCAACATCAAAATGCTTCAGGGACTGGGATTTGAGATCTGCAGCGGCGGGATCATCGGCATGGGCGAGTCCAAAGAAGATGTTGTCGACATGCTTCTGGAACTCCGCGAGATCCAGCCGGAAGCACTCCCGATCAATTTCCTGCTTCCGATCCCGGGCACTCCGTTAGAGCACGCCGATATTTCTGGGCTCACAACGGAATACTGTCTGAAGGTGCTCTGCCTTGCCAGACTTCTGGTCCCGAAATCTGATATCCGCTGTGCTGCCGGACGGGAAGTTTATTTTAAGGGAAAAGAAAAAGACCTGCTCCGCGTGGTGGATTCCATTTTTGCCTCCGGTTACCTGACCGCGGGCGGGCAGGGAATCCAGGATACCATCCGGGCCATTGAGGAAGCCGGTTTCACTTACGAAATCGAATCCGCTTAACAAAAAACGAAAGGAGTTCACTATGACAAACCAGACTACCGCCAGATCTTTCCGGAGAAGCAACACTTATGCCATGACTATGACAGCGCTTATGACCGCTGTCACCTGTATTCTCGCACCGCTGTCCATCCCGATCGGGCCGGTGCCGATCTCTCTTACTAATTTCGCCATCTATCTATCTCTTTACCTGTTGGACTGGAAAAAAGGGACAATCAGTTATTTCATTTATTTACTGCTCGGCTTTGCCGGACTTCCTGTCTTTTCCGGTTTTACCGGCGGCGTTGCCAAGCTCGCCGGACCAACCGGCGGTTACATTGTAGGCTTTATCCCGATGGCGATCATTGCCGGATTTGTGATTGACCACTGCAAAAAGCGCTGGGTCCAGCTGGTCGGCATGATCGTCGGCACCATGATCTGTTACGCACTCGGAACTGTATGGTTCTGCTTCCAGGCCAACTACACGGTATCGGCTGCCCTTGCAGTCTGTGTTATCCCATTTATCCCGGCTGACCTCATCAAGATAGTGCTTGCCATGAGTATCGGTCCGGAGATCCGCAAAAGACTGGGTTCTGTGGTTCAATAATAGCAACAACTGTAGTATAATGGATGTCATGGGTGTCTCCATGAGACAACGAACCGTAAAAACACAAAACCTTAAACAGGCGAGGAAAAAAACATGACATCCATCCGAGGTCTCCTGATCAGTCATATGATCTGGAAAAATATGAATCATAATGCGCCACATAAAAAGCATTCTGCCGCAAGACACCGCTGGCAGAATGCTTTTTTCAATAAAGACCGCTTGCCAGAAGCCTACACCTGGTCTGCAGAGACCACACCAGGCGGCACTGCCTTTCAACGTGTCATCCGTACAGACACCGGACGTACCGGACGTGTACTCCTATATTTTCATGGAGGTGCCTACCGGGACGGCCTGGTGCCATCCTACCGCAATTTTTCCACCGGCTTTTTTCAAGCAGCCAATGGCTGCGAGACCATTTACCTGGATTACCGGTGCGCTCCGGACTACCAATACCCCACACAATTAAATGAAGCCCTGGATCTTTGGGATGATCTTACCAAACGGCAGGGTTATGCGCCGGACCAGATCATACTGGGCGGTGACTCCGCAGGCGCCAATCTGGCCCTGGCTCTGCTCTTAAAGCTGCGGGATCTAAACAAAACCATGCCGAGAGCCGCATTCTGTATCTCCGCCTGGACCGACATGACCTGCAACACCCAGAGCTTCCGTGACAATTACGGAAGGGATGTCATGTTCGGCAACAAGGGAAAAACTCTGACCGAAGATCGCCTGCAGGCACTCATGCAGGGAAAGATTTTTTCATTTCTGGGAAATGCAGACCGGACAGATCCGTATGTTTCACCGATCTTCGGGGATTATCACGGCTTTCCACCCATGTTTTTCTCTGTTGGCACCCATGAAATGCTGTATGACGAGACTTTACAGGTCGTAGAGAAGCTGAAAGCATGTCAGGTTCCGGTCACCTGTGAGATCCAGCCGGGAATGTTCCATATTTATGTCGTATTTGCCCGCCTGGTTCCAGAGGGAAAGATTTCTTACCACCGGCTTTTAGATTTTATACGCGCGAATTTTGTCGATTGAATCGCCTTGCGCTTACGATTTTCCTATGTTATCCTAGAGAAAAGTTCTTGTGTTTTTTATTGCAATGCTATATAATGGTTTTTTCATTTTGCAAAGGAACAATACATATGAAAATATTACTGGATGATGTTAAGTTGAATTTATTGCTCGAACAAAAGAAACAATTTATAGGTAAGACTGTTGTATGGGATAGTTTATTATCAGCAGTCTCTTTTTTGATATCTGTAATTTGGGCTTCTTATAGCGATTTTTTCATAATTTCTGGCATTGTCATAAAAACTATTTTCGTCCTATTAGGCTTATTTTTTACCGGAAAAAGTATTTTTGATATCTATCATTGTTCCAAAAACTCCTATACATACGAAGATCTTTTTCAGGACATCAATAGGCTGAATGAAATAACTCACAATCATTCAATTATTGCAATCAAAAACACGTTTGATGAATTTCCAAATAAATTTTTACTCTACTACGATACCCGTTGGAATGCTTATTTATTCTTAAACTTCAAAGATAACACGAATAACGAAAACTTTATTGTATCTGGAATATCAAACAAGTTAAAAATAAAAGCAGACGATATAAAGCTCCAGTATATTGCCCAAAATCTCAGTAAGAAATACTCGGAAAGCCATAAAGAAGAACGTATTTACAGTCACAAATTGTATTTGGCAAATATTTCTTCTTTTCCGAATGCTGCGAGATCGAATTCATTTGAGATTGATGGCGTTTCCTATTGTTGGATGAGTATTTCTGAGATGGAAAACGATCCTCGAATCATGGAAGTAAATGAAGATATCGTACAATTTGTAAAAGAAAACTGTAATTAGGTTGCGCATAATACCAAGGCCTGTGCAGGCAGTTGACTGATAAAATCAGACCAGCAGCCCGCACGGGCCTATTATAAATATAAGATGTTGTTACTTTTCCTTGTTCTGCCAGCAGATCTGCTCGCCCTGCACAAGCGGATATCGCGCGAGTTCTGCCCCGTCCAGATTCTCCGCATGCATGTCCACGCCTGTGATCTGGTGATTTTCGTAGGTGGTGTAGTAGTAGATTCCCTTGTCTGCATTGCAACAGGAAGTATAAATCGTGATCTCGTACTTTTCGCCGCCTACATCGCAGCAACCTCTCTGCTGCTCTACGGAGTGCAGGATATGGAAGAACTGGCTCACACTTGCGCTTTCAGAGTCTTTCGATAAAGAATTTGCACGGACATAAGCAGCCCGTATAAAGCGGGATGCAGAAGATAGATCGCCCGGCAGCCCCAATGCACCCATACCGCGACTGTAGGCCGTAAGGTCAAGTCCCGGTGCGAAGGTGTTTTCCGGCTGCCTCGGAGACAGACCGCGGTAATCATTTAAGCGGAACATCTGCTGCGGAAACGGCGGGTTGTTTGTGAGGACTCCGGCCGGATTATCATAAATATGAAGTCCGTCTGCCACGGCTTCCACTACGATGGTTTCTTCCCGGTCCGCGATCATCCAGTGGAGCTGGGAAACCGGATATTTTTCATTGAATGGCGTATTCGTGATCTGGATTTTTGCAAGCAGCGCACGCACCTCTTTCACAGTTGCGCACTGTCCCAACAGCCACAGCGGCAGTTCAAACTGCGCAACATTTTCTTTTGTTCCATCGGTTACGGGTTCTCCGTACACAGCGTTTCCCACAAAGTTCAGACCGGCCATGCCGAGCCCTTTTTCATTTACCGCATCGTAATAAAGCGGATAGTTATCCGCAATATGTGCCATGCCGATCATGGCATAATGATGCTCCATCTCACCAAGGAAACGGAATTGGAACGGATAATTCCGGGGTGTGACTATAACCTCCTCCCCGTACGGAAATTCGTAATCCAGATTCCGTCCAAAATAAAAGTCTTTTGTTTGATAGACTGCTGCTGTACACATCGCGGTTCCTCCTTCTTTATCATTCCATATATTTCCAGCATTTTAACACCATTATAATGCAATTTTGTTGTTTTAACAACATTCAAATGCCGCAATATCTATTATACTCTAACCATGTTGCTACTAATATTATTTTTATTGTTTGTTTTATAAGGAGGAAATATTTATGAGTCAGAATATGTTTTGCTATCAGTGCCAGGAAACTGCAGGCTGTACCGGATGCACCAATTCCGGTGTCTGCGGAAAAACTCCGGATGTCGCTGCCATGCAGGACCTTTTAGTATATGTTACCCGCGGGATTTCCGCTGTCACCACGCATCTGCGCAGCCTGGGAACCGAAATCAGCGCTGAGATCAACCATCTCATCACTGTGAATCTCTTCACCACCATCACCAACGCGAACTTTGACAAAGAGATGATCGTTGCCCGCATCCGCGAAACGCTGGACACCAAGGAAAATCTCTTAAAGCAATGCCCGGATACCTCCGTGCTTCCGGCTGCCGCACTCTGGAACGGCGAGGAACATACCTTTGCAGTCAAAGCGGCCCTGGTAGGGGTTCTCTCTACCAAGGATGAGGATATCCGCAGCCTGCGCGAGATGATCACTTATGGTTTAAAAGGACTTTCCGCCTACAGCAAGCACGCGAATGCCCTGTTAAAAGAGAATGCGGAGCTGGATGCTTTCCTGCAGCGCGCCCTGGCCGCTACGCTGGATGATTCCCTGACTGTCTCGGATTATGTAAACTTAACCCTGGAGACCGGAAAATACGGTGTGGAGGGCATGGCTCTGTTGGATGCAGCCAATACCGGCGCTTACGGTCACCCGGAAATGACCCGCGTAAACATTGGCGTTGGCAATCGTCCGGGTATTCTGGTTTCCGGCCACGATTTGCGCGACCTTGAGATGCTGCTGATCCAGACACAGGGAACTGGCGTAGATGTATACACCCATTCCGAGATGCTTCCGGCCCACTACTATCCGGCTTTCAAGAAGTATCCGAACTTCGTCGGCAACTATGGAAATGCATGGTGGAAACAGAAAGAAGAGTTTGAGAGCTTCAACGGACCGATCCTTATGACGACCAACTGCATCGTGCCGCCGAAGGACAGCTATAAAGACCGCCTCTACACCACCGGTGCAGCCGGATATCCGGGCTGTAAACACATCGGCGGTGAGATTGGCGAAGAAAAAGATTTCTCTGAGATCATCGAGCAGGCAAAACGCTGCGCCGCTCCGACGGAGATTGAGCAGGGTGAGATCCTGGGCGGCTTTGCCCACAACCAGGTGCTGGCCCTGGCTGACCAGATCGTAGACGCAGTAAAAACCGGTGCGATCCGGAAGTTCGTAGTTATGGCTGGCTGTGACGGACGGGCCAAATCCAGAAACTACTACACCGATTTTGCAAAGGCACTGCCGCACGATGCCGTGATCTTAACTGCAGGCTGCGCAAAGTACAAATATAATAAGCTGGACCTGGGCGATATCAACGGGATTCCGCGTGTGCTGGATGCCGGACAGTGCAATGACTCCTACTCCCTGGCTGTCATCGCACTGAAATTAAAGGAAGTTTTCGGTCTGGACGACATCAACGACCTGCCGATCGTCTACAACATCGCATGGTACGAGCAGAAAGCGGTCATTGTCCTGCTGGCCCTGTTATACCTTGGTGTGAAGAATATCCACTTAGGACCGACCCTTCCGGCCTTCTTATCCCCAAATGTTGCGAAGGTTCTGGTGGAAAACTTCGGCATCGCGGGCATTGGAACAGTTGAAGAGGATCTGAAATTATTTTTCGAGTAATGGAGTTTCTGCAAAAATGCACCGCAAGCCAAAAGCCTGCGGTGCATTTTCAATGTCTCACTGATGTTTGATATTCACATCCATCTGGTTGAACGGAATCTCAATGCCGTTCGCATCGAACACTTCCTTAATGCTTTCCAGCACATCCCAGCGGACCTGCCAGTAATTTTCCGTTTTAGTCCAGCCGCGGCAGCCGAGCATAACCGCGCTGTCGGCCAGCTCATCCACATAAACGGTAATGCTGTCCTCTGCCAGTACCAGCGGATGCTTCTCGTACACCTGACGGATCAGCTCTTTTGCCTTTTTGATATCGGCACCGTAACCAATTCCTATCACCAGGTCTACCCGGCGCTTTTCCTGGGAAGTGACATTCACAACCGTGCTATTGGAAATCTGGCCATTGGGGATCGTAATCTTTTTGTTATCGACCGTAATGATGGTGGTGTAAGCCAGGCCGATACTCTGTACCGTTCCCTCGTATCCGCCGCTCACAATGTAGTCATGCACGCCAAACGGGCGCAGCAGCAGCAGCAGGATTCCGCCTGCCACATTCGCCAGGCTGCCCTGCAGGGAAAGGCCAACGGCCAGTCCAGCAGAACCCAAAAGCGCGATGATGGAGGCCGACGGGATACCGATCTTATCGGCCGCGATAAAGATCGCCAGCGCGTAAATACAGGCATCTGCCACAGAGATCAGGAAACGGCTGATACTCGGATCCAGATTCATGCGTGTAAAGGTCTTATATAAGAACTTGCGCACGGCATGCACGATCCGGTTTCCGATCACCAGAATGAGAATGGCGATCACCAGACGGTAACCAAAGCTCATAAGTCCCGGAAGCCAGCTCTTTGCGGTTTCTAAAATTACATTGGGTTTTAAATTCTGCAGATCCTCCTGAACCTCTTCTGCCACTGCCTTGGTTTCCTCCAAAACAGTAGAAAGGTCTGCATCCGTTTCTGCTGCCGTGAGCAGCATCAGCTTTGTCAAAAACATCATTGTGGTTCTTACCCTCTCTTATTTAGCAGTGCTTCGATCTCCTGCTCCTCCTGGGAGAACAGCAGATTCCGGTTGTACTGGTAATAGCGCTCGCATTCATAATCCTGCAGGAAATGAACGCTGTATGCCCCGGTATTGAGTTCTGTCACAAACAGCACCAGTTCCTGGCTGTTTGCAAAAGCCGCTTCCATAAAGTCAAACGCATGCTCCAGCGCTGCGCCCGCCTCGTCGAACAGTTCCTCATAACGGTCACTGTCCACGCCAAAACGCTCACGCAAAAGCGCAAAACCCTCGTCCCAGTCGGTGATGCCGCTCTTTAAAAGTGCCATGGAATCCTCTTCCAGTTTGGCACTCACCGCACGGCAGGTGCGAAGCTGCGTACGGGAGAGCAGGGCATTTTCCAGCCGGTTGGTCCAGTCTGCGCGGAATTGATTGGCAAGTGCTGCCAGGGCATTTGCCAGCACACCATCCCGGTTTGCTGTCTGGGCACTCTGCAGCTTTTTCATCTGCTCCATACGCAGACTCATCATCTCTTCCATATAAATAAGATTTCGGAACTTTTCATTCAGCCCCGACAGAAGCAGACTCACCACGCTGATGCGCTCATCAAAGGATGCCCGCTGCAGCTTGTCCACCGCAGCCTCGGAAATATGACCCGCAAGCACCTGCTCCACCTGGTAATCATCCTGGTATTTGTAGTACAGCTCCAGATAATTTGCAAAGTCCTTCGCAATCTTTGGAAACTGCAGATATTCTCCCACCAGTTCCCGGTCCATCTTGCGGCCCTGCTTTTCGTAGATCCAGATCAGCTCGGACAGATCTTCCCAGCCACGCGGCGTCACAAAGCGCTTGCCGTCCACCGTTGTCTCGATCTGACAGAAATTCTGCGGCCGCACGCTCAGATAAGAAAGGATCGCCGGATGCACCCCGGCTGTCTTTGCATACTCTTTCCAGACGTTCAGATCCGGCTCCACATCGATGCGGCGGATCCGGTCCATGGTGACGATATCGAACTCGCGCACTGACTTGTTGTATTCCGGCGGGTTTCCTGCTGCCACAATGATCCATCCCTCCGGAATCTTATGGTTTCCAAATGACTTACCCTGCAGAAACTGTAGCATGGTCGGTGCCAATGTTTCCGACACACAGTTGATCTCATCGATAAACAAAATGCCCTCCGGCATTCCACTCCGTTCCATGCGCTCGTAGACCGATGCCACGATCTCACTCATCGTATACTCGGTAACGGCATACTCCTTTCCACCGTACTGTTTATGCTCGATAAAGGGCAGTCCCACCGCACTCTGCCGGGTATGATGGGTGATGGTATAAGCCACCAGACCGATCTGACATTCCTGCGCCACTTGCTCCATAATCTGGGTCTTGCCGATTCCCGGCGGTCCGATCAGAAGCATCGGGCGCTGGCGGATGGAGGGAATCTCGTAAGCCCCAAACTCATCCTTTGCCAGATACGCGGCCACAGTGTCTTTGATTTCCTGTTTTGCCCGCTTAATGTTCATGATTCCTATTCTTCCTTTCCAATGTAATTCTGTCGTAACTGTTCCGTACCTTCACAGTTACGTTCCGTCCGTCATGTTCGCTGCCTGTGACATCGTTCTCCAGCAGCTGCTCCTAAAGCGGACCGTCCTTCGCTGCCTTACTGCCAGAAGATTGTCCTCCGCTGTTCTCCAGCAGCTGCTCCGGCTCCAGGATCAGCTTCATGGCCCAGGCCGGGACAGAAATATCGGTATACTGATCCTTCAAAAAGACGAAAGCGGTATCATACACCGGCCGTTTTACCGGATAGATCCCCTCTCCGTCTGTAAAATACAGCAGTCCCTTCAGGCGGCGAAAAGCCCCCTGGCGGATCAGTCCATTCACATACTCGAATGCCGGACGGAAATCCGTGCCGCCCTGCCCGATGATGGTAAAATCCCGCATGTAGGCTTCCATCTCTTCCTGATTCGTAATGAGACGATCCTGCTGCACCTGTTCATCGCACTGGATGATGTGGATGTTGGTCTTCTTAAAATAACTGTCCGACTGACAAAGCACATCGTAGGTTTCCTCCAGAAAACACCGCACCAGATCCCCGGAACAGGACATGGAGGTGTCGATCACCACAACAAAATCCTCGATCCGGCTGACTTCTTTGGATTCCAGCGGCTCGATGAGCGGCATGTTGCCATACAGCGAAAGCCCGTAGGTATAAAAGATCGTATCGAAGGAATCCGGATCGACCTGCATCTCCTCTCGCAGCACCGAAAAGCGCTGCAGAAAGTGACGGTAATCATACCGTTCCCGGTTCTCCACCTGGATCTGCTCCAGCATACTTTTATTTTCCTCGTCCTGCTGGTTTCCCATGGTCTCCATCTCGGTCTGCACCTTTTCCCGGTTATTGCTCCACTGCGTCTGGCGCACCATGGGAGTCTTCGGGGAATCCCCCGGGAGATCCCAGAAACTGTGGTCATCCACCAGAAATTCCGCTGCCAGACGCTCCAGCCTCCTCGGCTCCAGCTGCTCTTCCTTCAGCACACGATACACGCCCTCTGCATTCAGCACAGTAAGCTTCGCATGCAGCCTTCCGTACCAGTCCCGGCGAAACGGCGTCGGTACCACACGAATGCATTTTACATACATGTCGTCCAGCATGGATTCCACCGCAATATCGCAGGCCAGGTTCCAAAGTTCCGGTTCCCGTTTGCCGCGCGTGTCCATATGGCAGAACAGGCAGTGCAGCACCATGTGCAGATATGCCCGGTTCACATGCACGCGCCCCCTCTGGTACAGATCGCAGACGTAATCCGGATGATAGTAGATCACAAATCCATCTGTCCCCACACCACGGCAGCACGGGTCTGCCTCAAAGCCAAGCGAACTTAACGAAAGGTCCAGATACCGCATATTCAGGTACAGTTCATTCCTGGCATTCCGGAAGATCCGGGTACAAAGTTCCACCATATTCAGTTCTTCCAGCTGTCTGTGCCTGGTTGGATCGATCATGTTCCGTAATTCTCGTTACCAGACACACAACCATGTGCGTCCGACAGCGATTTCCCCTTTCTTATCTATCAACTGCCCATCGCCAAAAAACACTGCGAGGACGGTTTTCAAAATTTGAATCGGCGTTTCCGCTTTGATGACTGCGTTTTCACTGAATGTTCCATGTCACCAGTTAAATCCTGTATTGTTTCGGCATCATGTAGTGCACCTGCAGACTGCATCGAATCTGCAGCCCGAAGCTGATGCCGCCGTTCCATCAGCCAGCTCACCATTTCCGTATCGCCGGATTCCTGAGCTATCTGAATAAATGTGGAAAGCTGGGCAGAGAAATTCTGAAGCGGCTGATTTTGTTCCGTATTCCGGAGTTGTTCTGCCGCAAGTTCTGGCTGCCAGGTTTCGCATTGATCCTTCCTTGGCATAAGCACCTCTTCTACCAGCCACGGCAGTTTTCCTGGTTCCAGGTTGCTCACGTGGTTCTTCTTCATGTTATCTGCCTGAATCAAAAGCCGTCCGGCCATCTCCCAGTGCTCCCGGATATAAGTCTGGTACTGTTCCCGGAATTTCTCCGATAATTCTTTGGGATAGAGCAGCCTTCCCAATGCCAGCTCTGTGACCAGTTCTTCTTTTTCCTGCACCTGCACATGTGGAAAAAGCTCATCGTAGCCCCGGTACTGGAACACCCGCCCGGCAAAACAGTACCGGTAACGGTGCCCACAACCATGCGTCTCGATGCAGACAATGCGGGCTGGTGTATTCTCAACCGAATCCTCGAAATACTCCGGAAAGATCAGTCTTGCCTCGTATTCTTCCGGCAGTTTCTCCGAAGACAGATCCAAGTTTTGCTGTTCTCTTTCCCGCTGCTTTGTTTCTTCCGGTTTTAAGATTTCCTGCCCTGCTTCCTTTCGCCCCGCCTGCCGCAGCGGCTGAATCATTGCTGTACACGGGTAGGAATTTTCTGAACTGAAAATTCCGTACGATACAGTTGTGGCTGCGGATTTTGCCGATTTGGAATGCGAAGCATCGGCAAAATCCCGTTGCTGCACACGCATGCCTGTGCAGTAACAATGAATCTGCACCCGCAAAGTCTGCCGGAGTTCTGTCAACATCTCCTTTAAGCAGGAACGCTCACCCGGAAACTCCGTAATATCCAGATACTCTACTGCAGGTACACCAGCAAACAGCCCGGCACCAAGATCCAGCACCCGGCTGTAACAATAAATTCTTTTTAGTTGTTCACACTCATAAAATCCGTACGCACCGATCTTTCTGACATACGGTGGAAGATGAATCTCCTCCACAGAACTGTGCGCCAGCACATAGGAGCCAAGCTCTGTCACCGGACAATCCTCAAAACGCTCCGGTACATAGATCACCGCCTCTGGGTCTTCGATCTGATCTATACGGATTTCATCGTTGCTTCTGGTATAAATAAACTTCATCGTAATGCCTCTATATTCTAACTTGTTGCTGAAAAACAACAAACAAATCCTGCTGTTTGCGCAACGCATGAACGGTAATAACTGCGTTACACTTTGCAGTCACACGCTTCTTTACTATATTAGAAAACTTTAGAGCAAAAGTAAAGCCTTGTTTCTTTTCCCCATTCCTCTTATAATGGAAAATAAGAGAGGAAGTGTTCATTATGCCATTATTAAAATCTGATTATTATACCTCAAAAGACTATTGGAATCAGCCAGAAGGCGAACGTGCTGAGCTAATTGACGGGAAATTCTATGATATGGCACCTCCCAGTCGGATTCATCAGAAGATTTCCGGTCAAATTTATAAGATTATTGCAAATTATATCGATTCACATCACGGACTTTGCGAAGTTTACCCTGCACCATTTGCCGTTAATCTTGACGCAAATGATAAAAACTGGGTGGAACCCGATGTTTCCGTAATCTGCGACCCAGACAAACTGACCGATCGCGGTTGTTCCGGAGCTCCGGATCTCGTTTTTGAAGTGGTTTCTCCAGCTAGCCGTAAAATGGACTACACCTTAAAAAATACCATCTACGCACAGGCCGGAGTCCGGGAATACTGGATCATAGATCCAGCCAGGGAGCACGTCACCGTTTACCACTATGAAAATGATGTAGCACCAGTTATCTACGGCTTTGATCAAGATGTTCCGGTTGGAATTTACCCCGGGCTGACTATATGCATTCAAGACATATTGACAACATGGCAAAAATAGAATATGATGTAGGCCACTAAGGAATGTGAGAATTTCCATATGGCAAAACAAAACCCCCAAAGGTTGCATCCTCTGGGGGTTTTCAAATAAAAACTTTCAGTAATTTCATTTACACAAACAAATAACGGATCCCGAATAACTCGGAACCCGTACTCTTGAGAGCGCGAGACGGGACTCGAACCCGCGACCCCGACCTTGGCAAGGTCGTACTCCACCAACTGAGCCACTCGCGCATATTAAATTGTTGTCTCTCGGACATTTCATATCTTATCACAGGTTTTCCTAAATTGCAAGCACTTTTTAAAGTTTTTTGAAATTCATGAAAAGCCGATAAATAAGAACAATTGTCATATCCAAGTGCCTTGGACCGGAATCGAACCAGTGACACGAGGATTTTCAGTCCTCTGCTCTACCAACTGAGCTACCAAGGCCCGTCTCATCGTAACTGTGAATACCTGAAACTATGAATGCCGCAGGCCGGAATCGAACCGGCACGGGAGATTAGTCCCGCAGGATTTTAAGTCCTGTGCGTCTGCCAGTTCCGCCACTGCGGCATATCCTTTTTCAGGAAGTGGATGGAGGTGGATTCGAACCACCGAAAGCACAGCTAACAGATTTACAGTCTGCCCCCTTTGGCCACTCGGGAACCCATCCATACTAGCTTCGACAAGCAAAAATTATATTATCATACCGATAATCAAAATGCAAGAAGTTTTTTTATATTCCTGTAATATTCTTGCAATGTTCAGGGCTGCCGCAACGCGTCAAAAGACCGGTTGCGACAGCTCTGATTTTTATTTCCGTCTATACCATCTACACCAGTGCCCCGCTCGACAACAGCACGCCGCTGTGGGCCGGCACATCCAGCGTCAGCCAGCCATGGTCGGCATGATAATCAATGCGTCCGGCATTATAGCCCTTTTCATCAGACAGCATTACCCGGGTGATGACATCCTCATCGGTGATGCCAAGCTCCCACACCGGCACTCTGACGCTTCTGCCATCGCCACGGTTGTTGATGATGACTGCGCACTTGTTTGCCCCGCTCATGCGGCCGTAGGCGATGAGCTGGCGGTCTGCCAGAAGCTGCTTTAAGGAACCGCGGCGCAGGGCCGGAAGCTTCTTATGCAGATCAATAAGGTAACGGTGGTACTCGATCAGCTCAAAATCCTCGAAACCCCACGGATAAGTCCGGCGGTTGTCCGGGTCAGTCCAGCCGCAGACTCCTGCTTCGTCACCATAATATAAGGTCGGTGCCCCCGGCCAGGTCATCTGTACCATAATGGCTTCTCGGAAGATTCCGTAATTGATGCCAAACTCTGCCATCTTGGCCCCGGCTGTTCCGATTCTGCCCACGATCTGGTTGGTACGGGTCAGGAAACGGCTGTGGTCATGGTTGGAAAGCTGATTCATGGCCACCAGGACCGACTGGGTCTGCATGCGGCTCATGTGGTAATACATGGAGCGGAAAAAGCTCACACCGTCACCATAAAGAGCACCGTTGTACTCATCGCTGTGCTTCTCCATACCCGTCAGAAACCAGGTCAGCGGCTCCATGAAGGCATCATAGTTCATGACCGTATCCCACTGATCCCCCGCCAGCCAGCTGCTCGGATCTCCGTAATGCTCTGCCAGGATCATTGCCTCCGGGTTTGCCTCCTTGACATGTTTGCGGAATTCCTGCCAGAATTTGTGATTGTACTCGCTGCTGTGACCCAGGTCTGCCGCCACATCCAGGCGCCAGCCATCTACTCCATACGGGGCAGACACCCATTTCCCGGCAATCTTCATAATGTACTCAAACAGCTTTGGCGAATCCTCATAGTTTAGCTTCGGCAGCGTGTCATGTCCCCACCAGCCGTCATAGGTTCCGTTATCCGGCCATGCGTCCTCATTGTAAAACTTAAAGAAGCTGCGGTACGGGCTTTCCTCGCTTTCATAAGCACCTGGCTCATAGCTTCCCTGATGGCTGTAGATTTTCTCTCGATCCAGCCATTTATTAAAGGAGCCGCAGTGATTGAACACACCATCGATGATGACCCGCATACCGCGCTTGTGAACTTCTTCCATAAAACGGGCAAAAAACGCATCGCTGGCTGCCAGGTTCTCCGGGGCAGCACTGCGTATCTGATATCTGGTCGCATGGTCATTGTTCACCGCATTTACTGCCACCGGCTCACCGCCATCTTTGACGATCACGCCATAATGCGGATCGATGTGATCATAATCCTGACTGTCGTACTTGTGATTGGACGGCGAGACAAACAGCGGATTGAAGTAGATCACCTCAACTCCCAGATACTGCAGGTAATCCAGCTTGTCCCACACGCCCTGAAGATCACCGCCGTAGAAGCAGCCCACATCCATGGTAGACGGATTGGTGCTCCAGTCGGTTACCTGATGTACCGGACGCCCAATATAGACATACTCGCATTCCGTCACATCGTTGCTCTGGTCACCGTTGCAGAAGCGGTCCACAAAGATCTGGTACATGACCGCGCCCTTTGCCCACTCCGGCGTATGAAATCCTGGCGTAATACGAAATGCGTAGCAGCTCTGAATATCCATGGTTGCGCCCAGACGGTTAAAATAGCAGACTGCGCTGCCCTTCACCACCTGGAAATAATAGCGCTGAGGCTGACTGTCCGCCTCCATGCGATACTCGTAATAGTCAAACAGGCTGTCAGAAGATACCTTCCTCATCTCCGCCTGTACATTCTTATCTTCCTCAATATAAAAAACCCGATCGACATCATTTTTTGCTGTGCGAAACCGGAGAGTTACCGTCTCACCTGCGTCCGGTTCCTCCGGGTATCGGTAATCCTGCGTCTCATCCGAAAACAATGCCTGCCGGTTTATTTCATTTTCCTGATGCTCATCAAACATAATAACCCCTGCTCCTTCCTGCCCAGATCCGTCGGCCCCGTTCGCGTGTTAAGCCAACAGTAACTTTTTCTTATACGCTCAGACGAATCTGATGGAATCATATAAATTTATTTTAAATGATTCTCATGTCGATTACAACATGTTTAAGTAATTCAAGTAGGAATTTTTGAACTGAAAATCCGCTGTTTTGGTATAGTATCTCAAAACAGCAAAAGAGCCAGCGGGGTAGCTGGCTCTTTCAGGAGAAGGTATTTCGTTTCTTATGGGGTGTAGCAAAAACTATATAATGTATTGGGGGGTTTACGCCTATTATAATAGCACGGCCCAGCCGATAAGTGTTAACAAACATGAACAAATTTCAAAACTTTTTTTGTGCAGTTTGTATAGTTTTCAGCCCCATTTACTTCTGGAACAGCGCCTCAAACTCTTCCTGACCGATTTTTTCTTTCTCGATCAGCAGTGCCATACAGCTTTCCAGCACATCCCGGTGCTCCAGGATGATGGCTTTCGCCTTGTCATAGCACTCGTCAATGATACGCTTTACTTCCTCATCAATGGAAGCCGTCACTTCATCGCTATAGGTACGCACATGACCGAAATCACGGCCGATAAAGACCTCATCATCATCACTGCCATAGTCGATCATGCCAACCTTCTCAGACATGCCGTACTGGGTCACCATAGCACGTGCGATCTTGCTGGCATGCTTGATATCCTGGGAAGCACCGGTCGTCACATCGCCGAAGATGATCTCTTCCGCGATACGGCCGCCAAGAGATACCATGATATCCTGCAGCATCCTGCCCTTGGTATTAAACATCTCGTCATCGCCCGGAAGCGGCATGGTGTAGCCTGCCGCACCGACACCGGTCGGGATGATGGATACGGTATGGACCGGGCCAACATCCGGCAGCACATGGAATAAAATTGCATGGCCGGACTCGTGGTATGCGGTGATCTTCTTTTCTTTTTCTGAAATGACACGGCTCTTTTTCTCTGCACCGATACCAACCTTAACAAAAGAGCGGTCGATATCCGACTGGCGGATAAAGCTGCGGTTCTCCCTTGCTGCAAGGATCGCTGCCTCATTCATAAGATTTTCCAGATCTGCTCCGGTGAAGCCGGAGGTTGTTTTAGCCACGCGGGCCAGATCTACATCCTCACCTAACGGCTTCTCTTTGGAATGTACCTGAAGGATTTCCACACGGCCCTTCACATCCGGACGGCCTACTGCTACCTTACGGTCAAAACGGCCCGGACGCAGAATAGCCGGATCCAGGATATCGACACGGTTGGTCGCAGCCATGACGATGATACCCTCATTCACACCAAAGCCATCCATCTCAACGAGAAGCTGGTTTAAAGTCTGCTCACGCTCATCGTGACCGCCGCCCATGCCGGTGCCTCGTCTGCGGGCTACCGCATCGATCTCATCGATAAAAACAATACACGGCGCTGCCTTCTTGGCATCCTCAAATAAATCGCGGACGCGGGACGCTCCCACACCGACAAACATCTCTACGAAATCAGAACCGGAAATGGAGAAAAACGGTACGCCTGCCTCACCGGCTACTGCCTTGGCAAGCAGAGTCTTACCAGTTCCCGGAGGGCCTACTAAAATAACGCCCTTCGGAATTCTCGCTCCCACACTGGTATACTTCTGCGGATTTCTTAAAAAGTCCACCATCTCCTCCAGATCTTCCTTTTCCTCCTGAAGACCTGCCACATTTTTAAAGGTAACATTGCTGGTGTTGGTCATGCGGGCACGGCTCTTGCCAAAGTTCATCATCTTGGCATTGGTTCCGCCGCCGGCACCGGCTCTCATATTCATGATGATCAGCATCAGAACGACCGCGCCTACGGAAACAGCCACCGGAAGAATGATGCTCATCCAGTAGCTGGTCTGCGGAACATCGTTCATACTGTAGTCAATGTCCATATCCTGAAGCATCTGCTGGGTCTGGTTTACATCGGACACATAGGTTACATAAACCTCTCCCGCGTGATTTGCAAGACGCACCTCACCGGTTGGCGTCTGCTCATTCTGGTAAATGATCAGAGAACCCACATCTCCGCTTTCCAGTACCTGTTTGAACTGCTGATAACTCAGTTCGTTCTGTTTTCTGCCCGGCATAAACACCAGAGCCAGTACGATCAGGAGCAGCGGAAAAAGCAGCCAGCCACCCCGAAAACCATTTTGCTGTTTCACTCATCGGCCTCCTTACTGGTCAACCTCAACCACTCCGATGTACGGAAGATTGCGGTATTTCTGGGCATAGTCCAGACCGTAGCCTACTACAAACTCATCCGGAATGGTGAAACAGGTATAATCTACCTTGACCTGCTTCTTCACACGACGTTCCGGCTTGTCAAGCAGGGTACACAGGTGAATGCTCTTCGGCCCACGCTGCTTTAATACCTCGATCAGGTATGCAAGGGTGCGGCCGGAATCGATGATATCTTCCACGATCAGGACCTCCTTGTCCGCCAGGGATTCATCCAGATCCTTAACGATGCGGACCACTCCGCTGGACTTGGTGTCGTCTCCGTAGCTGGAAACAGACATGAAATCCATGGTGACCGGAACTGTGATGCGTTTTGCCAGCTCACAGGTAAAAAATACTCCACCCTTTAAGATACAGATCAGGTGGATCTGTTTTCCCTCATAATCTTTGCTGATCTGCTCTGCTACTTCACTGATTCGCTTGTTTACGTCTTCTTCCGGCAACAATACTCTGATCTTATCTGCCATAATCTTTTCCTCCGTCGCAGGTTACCTGCAATATGTTTTCTGTATGTTCTTCTATCTTATAGTATTCGCTGATCCGAAAGCCCACTACCCACAACACATGACTGCCTTCTGCCAGAAGCAGAATCTGCTCCCTTTTTTCTTTCGGGATTTTCTCATCGATCATGTAACGGGCAATGGTCTTGCTCCCTCCGGACGGCAGGATCAGGTAATCTCCAGTCCGTCTGGTCCTCACAGACAGCGTACCTTTAATTTTATCATAGTCAAACCATTTCGTATACTGGTTTTTGGGAATTTCTTGATCTTTTTGACGAGAAAAAACCGTCATATGAAGCTCCGGAACTGTCTGGCGGCCGTGGATTTCCCCATCTGCTCCGCTTTCTGTCTTCACGGACACTTCCCGTTTCGTCTTTCGCACGATTTCCAGCGTTTCATATCCGGTCCGCGCTATAAGTCCGCCCGGGAGATCCAGACGACTTCCCACCGGTTTGCCTGCCAGTTCCGCGATTGCCGTGAAATGGCGGCTGCCGATGTCCTTCCAGCCCGGATGCAGCTGGTCCAGCATATGACGGATCAGATAGGTTTTCAGAATTTCCGGCTGTCTTGCAAATGCCGTAAGGGGAATGGCCGCAAGATCTTCCTCTCGCCCACAGACTGCTTCCTGCCATATTTCCTCTGCCTGTTGACGCAGATAAGCATCTGCCTGCCCGATAATTTGCCCTGCCTGGAGAATGTGCTCCTCTGCCTGCTCATTTACCGCTGTTTTTAAAAGCGGAAGCACCTGGCTGCGAATCCGGTTCCTGGTATAATCCGGCGACTGGTTGGTACTGTCCTCACACCAGCTGATATGCCCTGCCTCCAGATATGCCCTTATTTCCTCACGCCCCACGCAGAGCAGCGGGCGAATACGGCGCCCCTGCACCGGCCGGATCCCGGCAAGACCGGTAAGGCCGCTTCCACGCAGAAGATGATGCAGGATTGTTTCGGCATTGTCATCCCGGTGATGAGCCAGGGCAATTTTGACCCGGCTGCCCGCCGGTAATTCCTGTTCCCATTTTCCGGCCTCTTTCTCCAGCACCTGATAACGCAGAATCCTTCCTGCTTCCTCTTCCGAAAGACCATGCTCCGCTGCATAGGCCGGGACATGGCAATAAGCCACACACAGCGGTACAGAAAGGCTTTCACACAGTTTTTGCGCAAAAGCCTCATCCCGATCTGCCTCTGCCCCGCGGATGCCGTGATGAACATGGACCGCACGAAGCAAGAATTCCGGCGTTGCCAGCTGTTTTAATACCGTCAGCAGGCACACGGAATCCGCCCCGCCGGAAAGCGCCACGATCACTGCATCCCCCGGAGCGGTCATCTCATGTTCCCGCATATAATCTCTTACTTTCTTTAACATGTTATCCTACCCGTAAAAGCAATTCTGTTTTTTCTGTCACCAATTACACTATACCCGCAATTTTACTCCTGTGCAACCTGTGTTTTTCTCGTTATAGCGCTCACAGGGCAAAGACATCTATGGCTTTTTCAATCCTCCGTCTGACCGCCTTAACGCTTCCAGATCCCTGCTGCCAGCACGGTCATATCATCCTGCATGCCGCCGTTCTGGCATGCAAACCGCAGGATTCGCTCTGCCATATCCTGAGGTGTTTTCACCGGCATGGACTCCAGGTATTCTTTCAGGCTCTGCTCCTTATCCAGACCCGGGCAGGCATCCAGTACCCCATCCGTTATCATAATGATCTGGTCATTATCCCAGAGCTTGCGTGACAGAAGCGCCGGCTCTGCCTGGGAGAGCACACCTGCCGGCAGATTGCCTGCATCCAGTATCTCTGCCTGCCCGTTGCTGAGCACAAAGGTTGCCACAGCTCCCATCTTCATTGCTTCCAGCACACCGCTGCAAAGATCCACACAGCAAAGATCCAACGTAGCCGGATGCTGTTCAGTCCCGGTCAGCATCAGGATGGTATTTACCATCTTCAGGGCGGAACGGGCAGAAAAGCCAGTCTCCAAAAGCTGCTGCAAAAGCTCGATCACCTTCCGGCTCTCCTGGTCTGCGGCCGCTCCGCTTCCCATGCCATCTGAAAGACTCATGATCACCTGTCCCGGCAGACTCCCCGAATATGTATAATTATCTCCGGATATCCCGGTTCCATTCTTTGACATACGCGCAACCCCGTACATCATCCGGTATGCTCCCGGCTCAAGGAAACGCATCACCCCAGGCTGCTTTGTAATAAGAGCCCTTGTGTCCGGCGGCGCATACCACCCTCTGCCACCCACAGCCTGTCCAAACAGCGCTGCGGCATCCTTTGCCGTCATGCAGCGCCCACCTAATGCATGCATAGTCACATAGGCCTCCCGATAGCTCTTCTCATGTTCTAAAAGCAGCATGTTATCTACCGCGATCTGATGCAGGCGGAACAGACGGCGCACCGCGTCCTCTTTCTGATCCGTAATGTCGGCAGCCCTGCTCATCTGCCCTGCAAACTCCTCCAGCATCACCGCCAGCTCCCGGAACTGTACCATGACCGTATCCCGGCTTTCCAGGAATCGGTTCTTCCATTCCAGATTCATGGTGGCACGTCCGAGATTCCGGTTCAGCTGTGCGAGATACTCTTCCTTGTTCCGGCACGCCTCCAGAAACAGCCGGGGCATGTCCTCATATTCCACTCTGCCCTTCTGCTCAAAGGAACGAAGCAGATAATACAGATAATAGCTATCCTCCTTATCTGCATCGCAATACAGATTGCAGCGGCTGCACTGCCCGCAGACGACCGCCGCTGCTGTCTGCATGGCCGCCAGGGCATCCGCCCGGGTCAGCCCGCGTTCTTCTTCCATCCGGTCATTGCACGCCCGGGCCAGCTCACCCAGTGATCTGGCCATCTCATTTAATCTCTCTGCCGTATAAATATTAACATCAGCCATATCCCGGCGACGATTTCGCTTCCACACAAAAAATCCCCTCCTGAACCACAATATATGCGGCAGGAAAGGATCCTATGTCTGTTACTTCCGGTCTCGTATGATTTTAGTGATCTTTCGGTCTTGGTTTGAGCAGAACCTCATCCGGCTTTACCAATCCTAGCTTCTGCTTGGCCACTTCCTCGATGTACTGCTTGGTCTGAACATAGACCCTGCGTTCTTCCAGCTCTGCGGCCCGTTTCTGTTCATTTTCCACCTGGCGGGTCAGTGATTCTTCCTTGGCCTGGTATTCCATCACCTTTTTCTCCATGGAGTGATTCTTAATGTTGACCACCAGTGCCAGGCTGAGTACCACCACGGTAATGCCAATGATGGCCAGGCGGTTGCTCCAGCCTTCCCGGCGCTTTCTGCGCCCTGTTCCCCGCGTCTTCATGTTTCTCACCAGCTTCTTGTTACCCTGACTTTCTAAATAAATCTTATGTTACCTGTGTAATTTCATTCTAATGCATCGAAGCACCATTTTCAAGACCTTTCGCAAATTTCTGCTGATGATACGGTCATAAGCCAGCATGGAGAGAAAAATACTTCCAATCATATAAAAACGCAGAGCTCCGTCATTCTCCCGGTACAAAAACAGGAAGGTAAAAAAGCCGGACCAGATCCAGTAACAAAAATCCTCAACTCCCACCGCCAGACTCCCATGGGGGATCAGCATCCGCAGAAAGCGCAGGATGTCGTACACCGCCATCAGAATTGCTCCCACAGCAATTCCATGCAGCAGCAGCCGGGCCTCCCGGCACACCGCCGCCATCAGCCAAAGAGCCGAGCCAGGATGGACTGCCCGGTTTTCCGGTATGCTTCGTTGGAAGAATAGGCCAGACTGTCCACCTGCCCTTCCACCTCCAGTTCTCCCTTTTCCACGGTAAGCCGGCTGACATGGAGGTCTTTTCCCTTAATCGTCAGAAGCCCCATATCCGTATCCATCACCACCTGGTTTTCGTCAAAGGACACCACTTCCCGCACTCCGGTCAGACTCGCAGCATTGCGGTTCTCCAGCCGGCAGGCATGGTCCCGGATCCCGGTTCTTTCTTCCACAAAAAAACCTCCCCACCTGAACTCATGGTTCAGTATATGGGAAGGTTTTGCTGTTTATGAAAGTAATGACAGAAAGATCAGAGGTAGCGGTAGAGTTCCTTTGCATCATCCTTGCGGACGGTTTCCTGCACATCCAAAACCTCTACCTTCACGGAAGAAGTACCAAACTGAATCTCAATGATGTCCCCTGCCTTCACGTTCACCGAAGCTTTGGCGGGGCGGTCATTGACCAGGACCCTTCCGGCATCGCAGGCTTCATTCGCGACAGTTCTTCGCTTAATCAAACGGGATACTTTCAGGTATTTATCTAATCTCATAAATTAAGCGTTTACAAGATCCTTTAATGCCTTACCAGCTTTGAATTTCGGAGTCTTGGAAGCCTCGATGACCATGGTCTCACCGGTTCTCGGGTTGCGGCCCTCTCTTGCTGCTCTCTCGGATACCTCGAAAGTACCAAAGCCTACTAACTGAATTTTATCTCCTGCCTTCAGAGCCTCTGCAACTACATCGGTAAATGCCTTTACTGCTGCCTCTGCATCTTTTTTGGAAAGGCCTGCCTGCTCAGCTACTGCTGCTACTAATTCTGTCTTGTTCATTATTAATTCCTCCTAAATGCGATAGCGACCGGAAAGGCCACTTTTCAGTATTTCATTTTGCCCTTTCATTTATATCTGTTTTGCTAGGCTTTGTCAAGGTTTTTCGCCTTTTTCTTTCCCTGAAACACGAGAACAGAACGGGACGGCACCATATAATTCTTCTGGTTTAAAATCTGGCGTTCCTGTCCCTCCTCATAATAGCCTCCCGCCGCGCTGTCACTGGTGTCAAAAGCAAGCGACCACACCAGGTTTTTCGGAAGATTTGGCAGCGCAAAGCTGTGCGGCTCCCAGTGCATGTTGAAAATCACGAAAAAGAAATCATCGTTTTCGCCATTCGGCTTTTTCGCATAAGCACCGCAGTAGAGAATGCCGATCTGACGTCGGAAATTTTCAAATTCCGGCTGCCAGGCATTGACACCATGATAGGAAATATCCGGATGTCCGCAGGCCAGATAATCCATGACTCTCGGCTCCTGCTTCATATGGAAGACCGGATGTGCCTTGCGAAACGCGATGACATGTTTTACAAAATCCAGAAGTGCCTGATCCCACTTATTAAGATTCCAGTTCAGCCAGGATATCTCATTATCCTGACAATAAGCGTTGTTGTTGCCATTCTGGGAATTTCCGAATTCATCACCTGCCAGAAGCACCGGTGTTCCCTGACTTAAGAAAAGCAGCAGCATGGCATTGCGAAGCTGCCTTGAACGGAGCTCCTGGATCTTTTTCTTGCGGACATGGCCTTCCGCTCCGCAGTTCCAGGAATAATTGTAATCACTGCCATCCCGGTTATTTTCACCATTGGCCTCATTGTGTTTCTGATCATAAGAAACCATATCCATCATGGTAAAGCCATTGGTGCCTGCCATAAAGTTCAGTACGCCAGTCTCCGCCGGATTGCGGCGGTTGCGGTAGATCAGGCTGCTCATCTGTTCCTCATCGCCCTTTAACGCACGGCGCATATCGATCAGAAAACCGTCATTGTATTCGCCCAGATGCTTTTTCTCTCCTGCAGCCGGTTTCTCCGCCTCCCAGGACAACGCCCAGAGCTTGGTGTCTGCCAGATAAGGGTCCTTAGCCAGCAGGACCGTCGGCGCGTAACCAGTCAGATGAATGCCGTCAACATGGTATTCCCTCACCCAGAAACGCACAGTCTCCAGAACAAACTCCGGTACTTCCTTTCCTGAGAAATAAAGCTCCGGCACCACCTCCAGACCGGCCTTGTGAAGCTCACGAACCATATATTTGAATTCTGTCACCGGATTTGTGCCCGGATCCGCATAGGAGGCCTTTGGCGCAAACATGCCGGCTTTTGCGTAACCCCAGTAGTTCAGACGGCCCGTAGGTTCACACATTCCATAGGGATTGCCCTCCACATTCTCCGGCATCATGACTTCCTGAAATTCCACCGGCGGCAAAAGCTCCAGGGTAGTGATTCCCAGCTCTTTGAAGTAAGGAATCTTGTCCACCACTCCCCGGAAGGTTCCCCGGTGTTCTGTCCCGGAAGACGCATGCTTTGTCAGCCCCCGCACATGAGCCCGGTACACAATACAATCCTCATATGGAATATGAAGCGGCCTGTCCCCCTGCCAGTCAAATTCCGGCTCCGCCACCGGTGACAAAAGAAGCCGTTTCGCATGGCTTAACCTGCCCCAGCGTTCCCGGCCCGCAAAGGAACGGCCATAGGGATCGGAAAACCGTTTACCGTCTGCCTCAAAAGCATAATACAGGTCATCAAACGCTCCGTTTAACGTCATAGACCAGACATGGCCGGTCTTTCCTTCTTCCGGAAACGGAATGTTGCGCACCTCGCGAAACCTTGCTTCCTTTCCATTTTTGTCTTCTTTCACAAATAAAAGCAGGCTGCAAGCCTTCGCTGCAGCCACTGCTGATACATGGATCCCCCCATCTGTCCGTGTGAGGCCCATTGGATACACCCTGCTGTCATTTACATCAATCTGATACTGTTCCAATTCTGCCCACCTTTCCCGTTGCGGCCTGCATCCAGTCCGCAGCGCGTTCTATTCTTTCAGACACAGTTCTACCGGGCAATGGTCCGACCCAAGCACTTCCGTGTGGATTTTTGCTGACTCTAGCCGGTCTTTTAAGCAGTCGGATACACAGAAGTAATCAATACGCCATCCTGCGTTTTTCTCCCGGGCCTTAAACCGGTAAGACCACCAGGAATAAACTCCCGCCTGATCCGGATAGAAATACCTCCAGGTATCGGTAAAACCGGCTGCCAGCAGCTCCGTGAACTTTTCTCTCTCCTGATCCGTGAAACCGGCATTATTGCGGTTTGTCTTCGGATTCTTCAGATCAATTTCCTGATGCGCCACATTGAAATCACCACAGAAAATAACCGGTTTTTCTGCATCCAGTTGCTTTAAATACGCGCGCCATGCGTCCTCCCACTCCATGCGGTAGTCAAGCCGTGCCAGCTCATTCTGGGAATTCGGCGTATAACACGTAATTACATAATATGCCGGAAACTCCGCGGTTATAACTCGTCCTTCATGATCGTGCGCTTCCACACCAATCCCGTACGTTACGGAAAGCGGCTCCTTCTTTGTGAACAATGCCGTTCCGGAGTATCCCTTCTTCTCCGCGTAATTCCAGTACTGATGATATCCCGGCAGCTCCAGGTCGATCTGTCCGGCCTGCAGCTTAGTCTCCTGCAGGCAGAAAACATCCGCGTCTGCCTCATGAAAGAAATCCAGAAAATTCTTTCCCACACAGGCACGCAGTCCGTTCACATTCCAGGAAATCAGCTTAGTCATACAAATTCTCCTTATAGATGCCGTCCTCGATCAGCTTGCGGATAGATGCAACCACCGCATCCTTATCTTCTTTGTAGGTCACGCCAAACCATTTGTCCCGGGTTTCCAGAACCCGTACATGTGCTTTTCCGCTCTTGATCTGCTGGTCAATGACCTTCGGAAGCAGGTACTCTGCCTTCACATCTCCCTCTTTGATGCCATCCAGAAATTCTGGAAAGCCTGCCTCCAGGGCATCCAGGAATTTCGGCGGAAGGCCCCACATGTTCATGGAAACATACTGTCGTGCATCCACAACCACCGGATTGCCCTGCTCATCATTCGCAAAGATGCCGTTGCCCTTACGCTCAATATCATAGGTCTCCGTTACATCCCTTAAGGTGCCATCCGGATTCACCTCGCAGACGCCTCGGGTTACAGTACCATTCTCACTTAATGTATTCTCCAGAATGAATCCGCCCATGCACATGTCATACATGTCACCCTCAGTATCCATCTCATTGACCATATAATCATGGATTTTGAAAAATCCCTCTCTTCCGTAATAATCATCTGCATTGATGACCAGAAACGGCTCATGCACCAGATCCTTCACGGTAAGAACTGCCTGACCGGTTCCCCATGGCTTCTTTCTTCCCTCTGTTACATGGTAGCCCTCCGGAAGCGCATTCAGCTCCTGAAATGCATATTCCACATGGGCAATCTTCTCAATGCGGTTTCCAATGATCTCCCTGAAATCTTTCTCAAGATCCTTGCGGATGATAAAAATAATCTTATTAAATCCGGCTGCCAGCGCGTCATGGATAGAATAATCCATAATGATTTCTCCTCCCGGACCTACCGGTTCGAGCTGCTTGATACCTCCGCCAAACCGGCTTCCGATTCCGGCTGCCATAATAACCAGTGTTGTGTCTCTCATTCCCATTCCCTCTCCAAATTATCAGACGTATCCCGGCGCCATATCCCGGCGTCAGACCATAATGTATCTAAAATATATCACACTCCGCGGCAAATAACAATATTCCGCAAACAGTTCAGGCCTGCGAAATACCGCTTTTAGCAGCTTTCGCAGGCCTGTTTTCAGTCTGTATTTATTTCAGCATTCCCGGTTTCGGGAAGTAGCGGAACAGTACCTTCGCAATGATCTTGTCACGCTTAACATAGGTATTCTCCCAGCGGCGGGCATCCATGGAATAGTTCCGGTTGTCTCCCATCATGAAATAGCAGTTCTCCGGCACTTCAAAGTGCATGGGTTCCTCCGGGATCATAGGCTCGCGGATATACGGCTCATCCAGCGGCTCGCCTGAACCGTTGATGTAAACCTTGCCGTCCACAATGTCCACGGTTTCTCCCGGCAGTCCAATGATACGCTTTACATAATAAATCTTTTCATTGTCCGGGAAACGGAAAATAGCAATATCTCCGCGCTTTGGATCCTCAAAATGATAAGAAAGCCTGGAGCCGATGACGCGGTCACCCGTCATGATGGTATTCTCCATAGAACCGCTCGGCACCTCACTGTTGGCAATGATAAAGGTATTCAGCACGAAAGCAATGAGTGCTGCAGACACAACAATCTTAATCCACTCAAAAAGCTCTTTTCCCCAGCCGCCCGGCTGTTCTTCCTTTTTGCGTGACTTTTTCTTTCTACCCTCTGTCGGCTCCACCTGCGGCACTTCCACCTCTTTTTCCGTGTTGCCGGTTCTGACTGCCTCTCTGTGCAATTCCTGCGCGATCTTTCTCGCTTCTTCCTCAGCAGACTGCACCTTCTCCGCAGAGAATGCCTCCTGCGCCTGGTCCGGCTTTTCCGAATGCCTTAAGCTCTCCGGCTCTCCCTCCCAGTGCTGTCCGGCGCGCATGCCGTCAAGTCCGCCCAGAAGCGGGTCTTTCTTTGTTCTGTCTTCACTCATGAAATAACCACCTTATTTATTGCGGTACTTGTCCAGAAGCTTGTTGATGCGCTTGGTCGGACTCAGCAGCTCGCTTAAAGAATCATCATGATTTAAGTTGTCGATGATCAGGGCAATGTACTTACTCATATCTACATCAATGTAGTACGGTCTGGATAACAGCTCCGGAGTCTGGTATACCACATTGGTAGTCAGGATCCGGTCGATCAGGCCATTCTCATAATACTCGTCAAATTTAGCCAGTCCGTTGGTGAACAGACCGAAGGTTGCGCAGATAAATACCTTTCTTGCTTTTCTGCGCTTTAACTCCTTTGCAACATCCAGCATGCTCTCGCCGGAGGAGATCATATCATCCACAATGATAACATCCTTGCCTTCTACGCTGGAGCCCAAGAACTCGTGAGCCACGATCGGGTTGCGGCCGTTCACGATCTTGGTATAATCGCGGCGCTTGTAGAACATACCCATATCCAGGCCCAGTACGTTTGCAAAGTAAACAGCACGGCCCATGCCGCCCTCATCCGGGCTGATGACCATCATGTGGTCACTGTCGATCTGAAGCTCTGTCTCATTCTTTAACAGATGCTTGATAAACTGGTAAATCGGCTGTACAGTCTCAAAGCCCTTTAACGGGATGGCATTCTGCACACGCGGGTCGTGAGCGTCAAAGGTGATGATATTCTCTACACCCATGTTGGTCAGCTCCTGCAGGGCCAGCGCACAGTCTAAGGACTCACGGCCGGAGCGCTTATGCTGACGGCTTTCATAGAGGAACGGCATAATGACGTTGATACGGCGTGCCTTGCCTGCTGCTGCCGCGATCACACGCTTTAAGTCCTGGAAATGGTCATCCGGGGACATATGATTGGTCATGCCGCACAGAGAGTAGGTCAGATTATAGTTACATACATCTACCATGATGTAAAGATCGTCACCACGAACGGAAGACTCAATAGTTCCCTTGCCTTCACCGGAGCCGAAACGCGGGGTTTTAGCCTCAATAATGTAAGAGTCTCTCTGATAGCCTGCAAACGCGATAGTAGATTTGTGCTCACTCTCGCGTTCCTTTCTCCACTCGACCAGCCAGTCGTTTACCTTCGCACCCAGGGTCGAACAGCTTTTTAACGGAATCAGTCCTAATGGTCCTACCGGAATGGTCTCAATGGTCTTCTCTTCGTAAATCATCTTTTCCTCCATGCAATGTATATTATTTGTTATTCGTAACCGGCGAAGCCTCCCGGATCCCGGGATGCCGCCACATCGCTTCTTTTATATCATTATGCCTCAGTTAAGTCAAGCAAATACCCTCTTTTTCATGCGGATATCCGCACCGTAAAGCGGGATGACACGGTAATTGCTCATGATCCGGGACGTAACACGGTCTGAATAGGTGTCCTTCAGCATGCTCATGGACAGGTTCGTGGAAATGATCGTTCCCTTCTTTCTGCCGATGCGCTCATTGATGCAGTAAAAGAGCTGGGAGGACACAAAGGAGTTATTGAGCTCCGTTCCCAGGTCATCGATAATCAGCATGTCACATTCCAGAATATAGCGGTAACTCTCCTCTGCATCCTCCTCGCTTTCCCTGCCAAACTTGTATTTGGAAAAGATTTCAAACAGCTCATTGGAGGATAAATAAATGACCGAAATGCACCGGTCGATCAGTTCTTTCGCAATGCAGTTGGTGAGAAATGTCTTTCCCACACCTGTGCCGCCGGTAAAGAGGATGCTGTTTCCTTTTGCCGGATACTGCTGCGCAAACTCACGGCACTGCCGCACCACCACATCCATGTAGGCCCTCTCTGTCATGCCCAGCTGAGGAACTTTCTCGGTATCATCGTAAAAATCAAAGCGGAGATGGTCAAAGTTCTCCTCTTTTAAGACTGCCTCAATGTTAGACTGGGCATAAAGAATATTCAGCCGCTGCCGTTCAAAGCAGTGACAGCGTTTTCCATTCACATAGCCCGTATCCTGACAGTCCGGGCAGTCATAGCGAGGCTCCATATAGTCTGCCGGGAACCCGGCTGATTTTAAAAGCGTCAGTTTCTGCTCTTTCAGATCCGCCAGTTCTTCCTTCAGATGTTCCCGGGCTCTTGTGTCTCCGCCCAGCACCCGTCTGGCACAGTCTGCGGCCCTTGTACTGAGCTGGCGGTCCAGCTCCTGAATCTGCGGTATTTTGCTGTATACTTCCCGAACCCGTGCTTCCATGGCCCGGCGCTGCAAGCGCTGCCGTTCTTCATACCCGCGCATCACCGCGTTGTACTGGGAATTACTCAGTGCCATAATCTGTTCTCCTTACTGTTCTCCGATCCAGTCCTTCACCTGATTCAGCACCATAGAGTCATAGTCGGTGTTTCTCTGCTCAAAGTTTAAGAACTGGTTGTTTGTCTGACGGCTGTTCTTCCGGGTCTTCTGGCTCTTCTGGCCTTTGTACTGTTCAT
Source organism: Ventrimonas sp. (assembly GCF_048380235.1). Lineage (NCBI taxonomy): Bacteria > Bacillati > Bacillota > Clostridia > Lachnospirales > Lachnospiraceae > Ventrimonas > Ventrimonas sp. The sequence goes on from NZ_DBFCCJ010000034.1 coordinate 109,577, forward strand.
CCAGCACCGAAATGTCGTTCAGGCTGTGAACGCCGGCCTTTCGCCAGTCGGAAAGGATTTTGTCCGCATAGCGGAAGCTTGGGTTGTGGGTAGCCTCCATGGTACGGTTGCAGGCCTCCAGCACCACCTCTTTCGTAAAACCATATTCCCCGAACCAGCGCTCGATCATTTCCCGCTCCGTTTCCCCGGGATTTCTTCCGGTCAGTCCAAAGGCCCGCATCACGGAAAATGAGTTTTTGGTAAAGCCGCTGGCATAAGCCTTGGCCTGCTCCACGGTAGCGAAGCCCTTTTCATGCCAGCTGATGGCTACGGTCTCTATATAACGGATGCTGGTGTGCCCGCCCTGCACACAGTGCTCCACCACATATTCCAGCAGCTCTGCTGACATGTGGAGCCCGTCGTAAAGATAGGCAAATACCTCCAGCTCCCGCTGGGTAAAAATCTTATTCAGATAACGCTGGGCAATGTACAAAAGCTCCGAGAACTCTCCGTCTCCCTGCAGGCGGTTCACCTGGTCCTGGCTGTACACCGGCCGTGCGCCCTTTGCCGGTTCCGGGGCTACTGCCTCCATAGCTGCTGCGGTGGTCTGCTGTATAACAGTCTCCTGCTTTGCCGCCGGGCCCTGCTTCGTCTGCCCGGTGCCGGCCCCCATGGCCTGCTGCGCGGCAAAATCTGTGCCTGTGCTCAGAACGCCCAGCTTCTCCCAATAGGCAATGGCCCGGCGGATGTCTGCCTCCGTGTGATTCAGGCCCTCCGCAATACGCTCAAGACTCACCGGTTCCCCTCTGTGGCGGAGCAGATACAGATATACCTTCACATATTCCCCGTTGGCTTCTGCCAGGTAACGGTCAATAAATTCGTTGGAAACCAGGGTTGCGTCCACCTGGAAATGATATGTAAAACTCATAAAAACCTCACCTTTCCTGTCTTGTAACAGTGTACCACATCCCCATTCAAAAAGAAATAGCTGAGTTTATCCACAGAATTTGTTGTGGATAATGTGGATAATGTGGATATAGCTCTTTCCTGTCGACAGCAATCGTGCGCAAAACATGTCAAATGGTAGATAAAATCGCGGTTTTTCAAATTTTTAGACTTCTTCTTATGTAAATTAAAAAATCCACATAGTCCCTTTACATAAAAAGTGGAAAACTATGTGGATAATGTGGATAACTATTTATTCAGGAGCTTTTCCCCAACTTTTACAATGTCTCCGGCACCCATAGTTATCAACAGATCACCGGTGGAACAATTTTTTAAAAGAAATGCTTCAATTTCCTCAAAGGTCGGGAAATAATGGACCTCTGTGCCCAGTTTTTCAATGCGGGAAGCGATATCCGCAGAGCTGATGCCCAGGGTATCCGTCTCTCTTGCCGCATAAATATCAGCAAGAACTACCGCATCCGCTGCGGAAAGTGCCTCAGCGAACTCATCCAGGAATGCCTTGGTACGGGTATAAGTATGTGGCTGGAAAACACACCAAAGCTTTTTATGTGGATAATTATGTGCTGCCTTTAAGGTCGCCGCGATCTCCTGCGGATGGTGTGCGTAATCATCAATAATCGTAATGCCGTTTAACTCACCCTTTTTCTCAAAGCGGCGGTCTGTTCCGGTAAAATGAAGAAGTCCCTCAGCAATGGCTGCATCCGGAATTCCCAGGGCTTTCGCGGTGGCAATGGCTGCCAGGGCATTGTATACATTATGCTCACCCGGAACTCCCAGCGTAATGGTCCCGGCTTTCTTTCCCTGCTCCATCAGGTTAAAGGTCGGGCGGGCAAATGTGTCATAGGTAATATCTGCAGCACTGTAATCACTCTCACTGCTGTGTCCAAAGGTAACTACCCTGCATGGCAGACCGCCGCTGATCTCCTCGTAATTCTTAATATCACGGTTGATGATCAGAAGTCCCTTCTCATCCAGCTTCTGGGCAAACAGGCGGAAGGAATGACGGATATCATCCAGATCCTTGAAGAAATCCAAATGGTCTGCTTCTATATTTAAGATGATCTCCATGGTCGGGAAGAAGGAAAGGAAGCTGTTGGTATACTCACAGGCCTCCGTCACAAACAGCTCCGGTCCGCCCACGCGGATGTTTCCACCGATGGAATGCAGGATTCCGCCTACAGAGATGGTCGGATCTTTCTCCGCTGCCAGAAGAATCTCTGTCACCATGGAGGTAGTCGTAGTCTTTCCATGGGTTCCGGAAATGGCGATGGCCTCACCGTAGTTTTTCATGATCTGGCCTAACAGCTCCGCACGGGTCATCATCGGAATGCCGCGGCGCACCACCTCTGCGTACTCCGGGTTATCCGCATGAACCGCGGCAGTGTAAACCACCAGGTCCATATCATCGGTAATATTGGCTGCCGCCTGGCCATACATCACCTTTGCTCCGGCTGCTGCCAGATGTTCGGTTAGCTCGCTCTCATGGGCATCGGAGCCGCTCACGCGAAATCCCTCCCGCATCAGGATCTCTGCAAGGCCGCTCATGCTGATACCGCCGATTCCGATAAAATGAATGGCAATGGGTTTCTTAAAATCTATCTGATACATACTGGTTTCCATCCTTTTCTCATGTTCATGTTCTTCTTAATATAATATACTGCTTCATATTCTTTTCCTTTTTACTTCCTTTTGCATGAAAAGTCAATGTTTTTCTAGTCTTTCCAAAGGATTTGTAATATAATTGGAAGGAAAAATGGAATGAAAGGAGTCTGTTTACAGAGGTATATACTATGAAATCTAATCCTACCCCACATTCGTTTATGCGTGCCCTATCCGGCTTTTTTGTCAGCCTGTTCGGAATCCTCGGATGGCTGTTTCAGTCCATCCTGCATATTCTGACCTGCGGTCTGCTTTTGTGCGGCCTCATTGGCCTGCTCATTTATGCGAAGGTACGTCCGGAGCTGGACCACTGCCGGGAAGTTGCCTACGATAAGCTGGCGCAGATGCAGCGCCAGGACTTCAGTATGCTGTCTGACACAGAAATATACGATAAAAACGATCAGCTGATCGGCCTGATCAATGCCGGACATTACGAATATGTCCCCATCAGCCAGATCAGCATGAATCTGCAGAATGCTTATATTGCCCAGGAAGACCGACGCTTCAAATCCCACACCGGTGTTGACTGGATCGCTACCTTCCGTGCAGGTCTCGCCCTCATCAAAAACCGCGGCGAGATCACCCAGGGCGGAAGCACCATCACACAGCAGGTGGTAAAGAACACCTACCTAACCCAGGAACAGAGCTTCACCCGCAAAATCGTGGAAATCCTGCTGGCGCCGGAGATTGAGAAAAAGTATTCCAAAGCAGATATCATGGAATTTTACTGCAACACCAATTTCTACGGCAACCACTGCTATGGCGTGGAAGCTGCCAGCCGCTACTACTTCGGCAAGGACGCCAGCGACCTGGAATCCTACGAAGCAGCTGTACTGGTCGGCATCAGCAACAGCCCCACCGCCTACAACCCCGTCCGCAACCCGGAGGCCTCTTTAAAGAAGCGCAACGATGTGCTGCAAAGCATGCTGGAAGTCGGTTATCTCACGGAAGATGCCTATAACAGCGCCATCAGCCAGCCATTAAGCATCGTGCAGGAAGAGGGCGAGGGCAGTAACGAGAATTACATGAGCAGCTATGCCATCCACTGCGCTGCCCTGGCGCTCATGAAGCTGGACAACTTTCAATTCCAGTATATCTTCAAAGACAAATCCAATTACGACTCTTATATAGAAAATTACCAGGCCACCTACACCGAGAAGGCCGATGACATCCGTGCAGGCGGCTACCGTATCTACACGACCCTCGACCAGGAGCTTCAGAAGACATTGCAGACTCAGCTTGACGATGTCCTGTCCCCGTACACAGAGCTTCAGGATAACGGAAAATATGCCCTTCAGGGTGCCGGCGTCATCGTAGACAATATGACAAACAGCGTGGTAGCCGTGGTCGGCGGACGCGGCGAAAACGATGTCTACAACCGAGCCTACTTAAGCGCAAGACAGCCGGGAAGTACCATCAAACCCCTGATCGACTACGCGCCTGCCTTCGATACCGGCGAATACTATCCGGCCCGCCTGGTCAACGACCATAAATGGGAGAACGGCCCCTCCAACAGCGGCGGCTCCTACTATGGCAATGTTTCTGTCCGTGAGGCTTTAAACCGCAGCTTAAATACTGTGGCATGGCAGATTCTCACCGACATCGGCGTGGACTATGGCTTAAACTATCTGGGCGAAATGGAATTCCAGAAGCTCACTTACATTGATAACGACGTACCGTCCTTAAGTATCGGCGGATTCACCAACGGTGTCCGGGTTGTGGATATGGCAAAAGGCTACAGCACCCTGGCAAACGGCGGTGTATACAATGACCAGACCTGTATCCGCAAGATCGATCATGAACATAACGGCGAGATGACCAAAAACTTAAAGCCACATTCCCAGGTGGTTTATCAGCAGGATTCCGCTTACATGCTGACCGACATCTTAAAGGGAACACTCACGGAAGCCTACGGAACCGGTTATGGCCTGGCACTGGAAAATGGCATGCCTGCCGCCGGAAAAACCGGCACCACCAACAGCAGCAAAGACACCTGGTTCTGCGGCTACACCCGCTACTACACCACTGCAGTCTGGGTCGGCTACGACACTCCGCGGGCCATGCCGGGTATTTACGGCAAGACCTATGCCGGAAAAATCTGGAAGCAGATCATGGATCAGATCCATGAGGGCAAAGAACCCTTAGACTGGCAGCAGCCCGCCACTGTGGAGGTAACCACCGACTCTAAGAGCGGCATCACAGACCTATTCAGCGCCACCTTAAATGACCGGGCACAGCAGACCCTTCATGACAAAGAACAGCGCAAGCTGGAAGAGGACCTGGAAGCCGCAGTAACAGCCTTTGAAGACAAAACCATCGAAACGGTTGAGGACACCTACTGGGTAAAAGAACAGTACCAGAGTATCATCTCCAGGCTGAATCTGATGGACGGCAGCGACAAACGTACCGAACTGCTGGAGCGCATGACAAAACGCAATGAGGAATTTGCCCCGATCATCCGTGATATGCAGGATACCATCGCCCTGTATGAGGCCCAAAAGGCCAAGGAAAAAGCAGAAGCCCAGAAAAAGGCAGAAGAAGATGCTGTCACGGCAAGAAAAAATCAGGAAATCCAGACTCGCAAAAATACCTTCCTGAGTGCCCTGCGGGATGTGGAAAATCTGGAATACCAGTCCTCCGAGGCTGAAAGCCTTGTGCAGAATGCTATCAGCAAGCTCTCTCTGGTAGAGACTTATGAAGAAGCCGCTTCCTACAAGGAACGTCTTCAGAAAGCCATCGACCGCATTGCCACCCTGCCGACCGAGAGCGAATGGCAGGCCGCACAGCAGCAGAAAGAAGCAGCCAAAGCCGAAGCCCAGGCTGCGGAGCAGGAGCAGATCGGCATCGAGCAGCAATCTCTGAAAAATTATTTAAATCAGGCCAAACGAAGCTGGAATACCTGGAGCAACCAGCCACCGGCAAATCCGGCGGCCGGTCCCGGTTCTTCTTCACAATCTGTGATCGCAGCACCAACAACAGGAAGGAATGATTAAATGAAGGATCATCATGCTGAATCAGAACATGTCACTCCGGGAAGCACAACAAAACTGCAGAACCCGGACACACAAGAGATTCCGGTAGATACCGCAAAGCTTCAGGCGGCGCTTGAGAAGCGTGCTGACCAGGAGACCACCGTGCTTCCCTCACTTAGCATGCCGGCAAACAAAAAGCGTCTCACCATCCGCCCCTTAAGTGAGCGCTGGTGGACGCCTTCTGTCCGCTCCTGGTTTTTCACATTCATGTGCATGAACATGCCCATTGTGGGCTGGTTTTATCTTTTTCATAAAGCCCGGTATGAAGAAGACCCGGCACGAAAAGAATTCGCCCGGGCCTACCTCTTTTACAAACTCGTATTTTTCATTGCGGGAGCCGTTGTCCTGCTGATCCTGATCTGGATCGGACTGGGACTTTTAGACCAGCTGCTCGCTTATATGGAAATGTTGTAACTTTACTGTGTAAATACCACTCTGTGATTCCGCTCCAGTGCCAGAAGCAGAAGATTACCCAGTACTCCAATAGCCAGGATCTCTCCGATTCCTACCGTCAGCATCGCATACGGGATCAGGTCTGTAGAGCCATATGCATAACGCAGTACCCATGGAACGATGATGGTATTGGAAAGGATCGGCGGCAGGCATACCAGCCATTTATTCTTCTTCCCAAGATAATAGGAGCCAACTGCTCCGATCAGGGTTGCAATACTGCCGAACACTACATCAAGCGGTGCTGCTCCGCAGAGCAGATTTGCAAGAAAGCAGCCGACGGTCACACCCGGTACCGCGCTCGGTAAAAAATACGGGAGCACGCAGAGTGCCTCGGAAATCCGGAACTGGACCGGACCGAAAGCAATCGGTGCAACGATCATAGTCAGAGCCACATAGACAGCCGCAATGGCTGCTCCCTGGGTAATGCGGCCAGTTGTTGATTGGTTACGCTGTTTGTTCATATTCAATTCTCCTTTAGTTTTGTTTTACGAGTGGAAGGTCACGAACACTCGATTCATTTTCGCGCAGCAACGAGCCAGGCGAACATGCTTGCATGTACATCTGGCGACTGCCGCGGAAGGTATATATCGAAGATATATAGCCTTACGCCGGAAATCGGCGAGCCCTTTAAGACCTTATTTTTGCGGGCTTTGCAACGGGTAAGAGTATAACATAGAGAAGCCAGGAACGCAAGATAGCATTTCTGGCTTCTCTGCATTTCAATCCTTTTTTCTTCCTACAGTTTCCGGTAATCCCCGATGAATCCCTCTCCATAGGTTTCTTTCGTCGGTGACACGATCACAAAGGCCCTCGGGTCATGCCGGTCAATGATCTCTTTGACCACATGAAACTGTTTGCGGTCCACCGCACAGGTCAGAGTTAGCCCCTCTTTTCCGCTGTATCCGCCAATGCTCTTATAAAACGTAGTACCGCGGTCCATGGTCTCCATGATTTCCCTTGCAATCTCCTCATTCTTTTCTGAGTGAATGGTGATCAGACTTCCCTTATTCATACCATAGAGCAGCGTATCCACTGCCTGTGTCGTGCAGACAATGGAAATGATGCCATACAGTGCCGCCTCAATCTCACCAAACACCAGAACCGAAGCTCCCACGATCACAAAGTCTACCAGCATAATGGCATAACCGGTCTGCATATAGGGGCAGAGCTTCTGCAGAAGCTTTGCCAGGATATCCCCGCCTCCTGTGGTAGAGTTTCGCATAAAGATCAGCGCCATGCCGACTCCCACGAAAATCCCGCCAAACCCGCAGGAGATCAGCCGGTCGCCCTCATACTGCCAGATTCCGGCCATAGATACCAGGTCCTGGATCACACTCATCCAGATAACGGTTCGGACGGTTTTAAGGGTCATGGAGCGGTCTAACAGGCACCAGGCGGCAAGCATCAGCGGAATGTTGATCACCAGGCTCACCGCACCGATGGGCAGCGCAAACAGGTGATTTAGCATCAATGCAATACCGGACACCCCGCCCGGCGCGATGCGGCTCGGCTCAATAAAACACCAGACGCCTACTGCCTGCAAAAACGCGCCCGCAAAATCAAACAGGGCATCGATTCCCAGTTCCTTCCATTTTTTCTTCGTCTTGTTTGTATCCATGGTTCTGTTCCTTTCCGCGCTGCACCATTCCAGATAAATCCCCGGTGCCGGAACGCTCCTGAATTTCCCAGATTCCGGCTGATTTTATAGAACAGCAAAAGAGGACCGACATCCGCGTCAGCCCTCTTCCTTTTGCATCAGCTGCGCGAATATAGTCTCTTTCACTATAATCCATGCAGTTGCATTTCTTTTCTTTGATTGTTTTGTTACTGGTTTTTCTTTTTGTTTTCGGCAAATTCTACTTTTACCTGGTCTAACAGGCCCTCTTTGGTAAGCAGGTCGTAGCAGGCTCCACCGATGGCCTTTGCGCCGTAGATCACGCAGTTGTGAGCGCTCTCGCTCTTACCTGCATCTACAAACTCCTGGGAGTGGGATGCCGTTCCCTCCGGAACGAATGCCACACGGATGCAGGAGCCCGGAATCTCGTACATTACGTTGCCGAAATCTGTCGAGCCGGTCTTCTCCCGGGGCGGTGCCAGCTGCGGTGCTCCCGCAAGCTCAGCATTGTCCATCAGAAGCTTGTTTAATGCCAGAACCGGAATCTTGTTGTAGAAGAAGGTTCCCTCCTCGATATCATAGGTTACACCTGCAATCAGGGCTGCGCCCTTGATGATATCCTGGAAGCGCTCACTGACCTCTTCCAGCTCTTTTCTGGAGAAGGAACGAAGGGAGAACTCACCCTTTGCGGTAGCCGGAACCACGTTGGCCGGGCCTGGAAGCTCGGTCATGCAGTAATGCATGCGCACATCATCCGGCACATGCTCACGCAGAAACTCAATGCCCTGGAATGCTGCAAGCATCGCATCAAAGGCGCTGCGGCCCTTCTCCGGTGCCAGTGCCGCATGGGCCCGGTGTCCGTGGAAGGTTACCTTGTAGCTCTTCTGAGCCAGGCACTTGATATCGGTGCAGGTGTTCGGACCGCCATGCATCATGAAAGCCACATCCAGCTCCCTAAAGCAGCCGTTCTGGATCATCTGAACCTTGCTGCCAAAGGTCTCCTCAGCCGGGGTTCCATATACTACAAGCTGGAACGGCTTATCCGTGTCCAGATTCTTTAATGCTACTGCGGCGCCCAGACATCCCGGGCCCTGCATATGATGGCCGCAGCCGTGTCCCAGGTTGCGGAGCGCGTCGTACTCGCAAAGAATACCAAGAACCGGTCCACCCTCGCCATGACTGTAGGCAGCGCGGAACGCGGTCTTAAAACCGCCCACGCCCATCTCTACCTCAAACCCGTTTTTCTTCAGGTAATCGGTCAGAAGGCCGCTGGCAAATACCTCTTCGCCCTCGTACTCCGGATTATCAAAAATCTGGTCTGCCATGGAGCACAGCTCAGCGCGCTGCGCGTCAATGGCTTCAAACAGAAACTTTTTATCACTCATTTTCTTTACTCCTTATCATCCTCTTACATTGGTCCGTAATTGATCAGCTGCGCAATGACAAGCAGCACGGTTCCAACAACCAGCCAGATGGCAAACATCTTCCACATGAAACGCATCCAGCGGTCATACGGGATGTTGCAGGCACTGATGATACCCATCAGTGCGGTAGAGGTCGGCAGAATGTAGTTACAGAAGCCGTCACCAAAGTTGAATGCCAGAACCGCAGTCTGTCTGGTCACACCGATCAGATCGGAAAGCGGAACCAGGATTGGCATAACAGCTGCTGCCTGTCCGGAACCGGAGGTCAGGAACACGTTGATGATGGTGTTCGCGATCAGCATCGCCGGTGCCTGAAGCAGGGTCGGTACGCTTCCAAGGCCGCCTGCCAGGCCATGCACAACGGTATCAATGATCTTACCGTCAGACATGATGGAGCTGATGGACTGGGCCAGGCCGATGATGATCATAGCGGACATCATCTTCTTGCAGCCTTCCAGGAAGTTCTTGCAAATGGTATCCGAATCAAATCCGGAAATGATGCCAACTACGATTGCCAGCCAGATGAACATCGCTGCCATCTCCGGCATATCCCAGCCAAACTTGATGCTTCCGTAAATAACTACACCCAGAGAAACAACCAGGGCAATGATGTTTAATACCTTGCGGGTATCGATAGTGCCGAAATCTTCCAGACCGCCGCCTGCGCGAAGCTCACTGTTCTGATCCAGATCATACATCGGGCTCTTGGTCGGGTCCTTTTTGATCTTTAACGCATAGCGAACCAGGAAGATATTGGTGATGACATAGTAAACCGCGAAACATACCCAGCGGTATCCAATACCGGAGTACAGCGGAAGCTCTGCGATTTTCTGCGCAACAACCGTGGTATTCGGATTTAAGGTACCGGTGGAGAATCCAATCGCGCCGCCAAGCAGGATGATGGCAGCACCCGTGATGGAGTCAAGTCCGATTGCCAGCGCCAGCATTACCATAACCGGAGCAAACGCAATGAACATGTTTACAGCCTGGGTGGTACAGATCAGACCAAACATCAGGGTCAGGATTGGAATGAACACATACAGGTTGTTGGAGAATTTCTTTGCCAGCTTTGCGATCACTGCCTGCAGTGCGCCGGACTGGGTCAGCATGTGGAACGCGCCGCCGGAGAATAAGATAACCAGCATGATATCCACACGTTTGATGAATGCCTTAACAATGTACATCGGGATCAGCAGCGGATTGACCGGAGTTCTCGCAATGTAGTTAAACTGGGTCGGATCAATGACCTTGATGCCATCCGCATTTTCCACGCGGGCATACTCACCGGCCGGAATGATCCAGGTTAAAAGCACAGCAGCGATGATAATAGAAAATACGATCACAAAGCTGTGCGGTACTCGAAACTTTTTCTTGGTACTCATACCAAAAGCCACCTCCTGTTAAATTTTATTATTTTAAAGTATAACAGTGATGGTGGCTTTTTACCATTTTGTTTTTCTTAAAGCAGTTTTAAATTTTTTGAATTGTTTGTTATATTAGTGCAATTATTGTCGTTTTTCTGTGTAATGGGAAACTCCGGATCCCTCAGTGGCTTCCTGCTCATAACGGCTCCGGATCGTCTCCACCAGAATGTCCAACAGGTACTTCTCGCATTCGGAAATCACGTGTCCCTTCCGGTACACCAGCACCAGGCTGGACTGATAGGACTCCCGGTTGATCAGAAAATACCGCACATGCTCAAACTTCTGCATATCCGAAATGTAGCCGAGACGGTTAAATCCGATTCCCAGTCCCTGGTTTACCATGCTCAGGATCACGTCAAAATGACCAATCTCTATGATCCGCCCCGGACGGATACGCGCCCGCTCCAGAATGTAATTCGCGGTTCTGCGCATGCTCTGGTCCTGCATCGGAACAATAAAGGTCTCCCGATCCAGATGGCGTATGTCCAGATGCGGAAATATGTCCCCTTCCACGGAATATGCGTACGAGACAGCCGGGTGGGTGTCCGGCAGTGCCAGAAGCACCGGCTCCTTTGCGATTTCCTGACAGACTGCGTCCGGCAGCTCATCCCGGAAAATGGAGACCATAAAGTCCACGCTGCCTTCCCGGTACATGCGGGTCAGGTCTCCCAGGTTTCCATCCCGGAAGATCACATCTACATCCGGATACTTCTCCATAAAGCGCTGCAGAGCCTCCGGCACAATGGAGATTGCCCTGCGCTGCTGGATCCCCACACGGATAGCCGGATGGCTTTTATGCAGTTCATTCTCCACCAGCCCGTCAAACTCAGCCTTCAGCTCCAGCATTTTCTCCGCCCGCACCACGTACTCTTCCCCGATGGAAGTCAGGACAAATGCCTTGCCCCTTCCCGTGCGCTCAAACAGGCGGACGCCCAGATATTTTTCCAGATTGCTGATATAGACACTCAGCGCCGAAGGAGAAATGAACAGTTCCTCCGCCGCCCGGGAAAGACTCTGGCAGCGCGCCAGGGTGCATACATACTGCTGCTCCTTTAAGTTCATCTTGCTATCTCACCTTCTGTATTTTCTTCTGCTTCGCTGTGAGCAGAAGCTTCCTCCATCTGCAGGCACATCTGTACTCCATTGGTTTCTCCCTTATCCGGGTCTGTCTCAATCAGCCCAAACCGGTCAAACAGCGGATAAATATAGGATATTCCACGGATATCTCCCAGTGCCTTTGGGCGCTTCACATAGGGCTTTTCACCTTCCGAAAGGCTTTCCTTCATCTTCAGCACATTCTGGAACGCCATCCGGACTGAGCTCCAAGTGATGGACTTGCTGTTCTCCCGCCGGTCCACCCAGAGTTCCTTTGTAAGGCCGCCATGTTTTCCTTCCTTTAATGTGTAGGAATACGGAAGCCCGGACATGGTACGAAGCGGCTCTCCCTGAAACGCCACGATGCACGCCCAGAGCTGTTCCTCTAAAAAATCTTCCAGAAGTTCTGCCACCGCCGTCTGTTTCTCATCCTGTTCCATGACTCCAAGCCCCTTTCCCAATCCGTTTTTTGTTACTGTTCACACACAATGTCAGTACCGTTTTTCTTATTCATGCGCTGCATGAACATCATTTTTACATATGAGTATAACACAGGATCCGACGAAAAAAAAGAAGGCTGTACGGCTTCAAACCTATGATATTGACTTCCCGGTGAAAAAAGCATACAGTTAAGGGCAGACGTTACAGTTCCTGCAATACACAAACCACAGCGGGTTTTCTGAGCGAAAGTTCCCGCAGAAAGAAGGTTTTCATGAATCCAAATATGACTCCGCTTCCACCAGGCTACACCCACGTCCAGCACACCTTTGAGCCGGTCTTCGATGAACACTCCCGCATTCTGATCCTCGGAAGCTTCCCTTCCGTAAAATCCCGGGAGAACCAGTTCTACTATGGTCATCCGCAGAACCGTTTCTGGAAGCTCATGGCTCAGCTTCTGGAGGTTCCAGTTCCCCAGTCCATAGACGAAAAAAAGACCATGCTTCTCACACATGGTCTTGCTCTCTGGGATGTCATCACATCCTGTGATATCAAAGGATCCAGTGACAGCAGTATTAAAAATGCTGTTCCCGCAGACATCAGCCGGATTTTAAAAGCAGCCAATATCCAGACGATTATTGCCAACGGCGGCACCGCATTCCGGCTTTACAGACGCTACTGCGAACCGGTTACCGGGCGTCCGGCTGCGCTCTGTCCTTCCACCAGTCCCGCAAACGCGGCTTTTTCCCTGGAACGGCTGTCCGAATGCTGGAGTAAATTTATTATCTGGCCAGCTCGCCGTTCTCCATCCGCTGTTCCATGATCTTACGGAGTTCGTCTACACAGGTGCCCAGTGCCTTTCCAGTCTCGTCAATGGTCACGTCCGCATACTTTTCATAAAGCGGCACGCGCTCATTGTAGAGATCCAACAGGGTCATGCCGTCCTTTAAGGCTACTCCGCGGTCTTTTAAGTCGCCAAGGCGCTGCTTTACGTCCTCATAGCTCAGCTTTAAGTACACGACTGTGCTGATTTCATGCAGGTGTTCCATGGCCTTCGGGCCGTAGATCACGCTGCCGCCCGGAGCGATCACGGAACGCTCTGTCTCCAGCTCTGCATTCACTGCTTCCTCGACCTTTAAGAACCCTTCGGTTCCGCGCTCCGCAATGATCTCTTTTAAAAGCTGGCCGGTTTTTTCCTGAATCACGATATCCACATCTACAAATGAATAGCCAAGGCGTTTTGCCAGCAGAACGCCGATGGTACTCTTACCGGATGCCGGCATGCCTACCAATGTAATGTTTGATTTCATTTTGCTTTCCTCCGTGTGTGCTTCGCTGTATCGGAACGTTTGCTTTTATTTTTGCTGTCTTTCCGTACCGAATATCCAAAGGTTCCGATCTTCTCTCCCAGTTCAAAATACGTTCCATGGGAGTAGCTGACCAGCTTTGCGTCATTTAAATGGAAGGTTCCCTTCTCATCCATGTAACGGTCATCCACCGTTACGCCCAGAATCTCCGCAATGAACATGTCATGGCTTCCAAGCTCCACCACCTGCTTCACTTTACACTCCAGGTTTAACGGACTCTCCGCAATGCCCGGTGCGCTGATATGCTGAGATGGAAGCGGTGTCAGCTTCATCTCCTGGAACTTATCTGTATCACGGCCGGATTTTACGCCGCAGTAGTCGGTGGCAAACACCAGATCCTTTGTCACCAGATTGACCACGAATTCGCCGGTCTCTTTGATAATGTCGTAAGAATAGCGCTCTTTCCGCACGGAAATAGAAAGCATAGCCGGGGCAGAGCAGACGGTTCCGGCCCAGGCTACCGTTATGATATTTGGCTTTTCACCGGGCCGTGCGCAGCTTACCATCACGGCCGGTACCGGGTACAGCATGTTGCCGCCCCGCCAGCTCTGTTTTCCCATATTTTTCTCCTCTTAGTTCTCGCAGGCAATCATGATGGACGGAATCAGCTGTTTCTTTCTGGATACCACACCCGGAAGCTCTACCACATTTGCCTCATCGTCAGCACCGGCTTCTTCCATATGGAATGCAGCGCGGATGAGTGCTTCTGCACCCTCGCCCTCGCAAAGCAGGGAGGTAGACTCGGTCAGGATATTGGTCAGCATGAAGAAGATCATATCCACGCCGTGCTCCTCGTGGGGCTTCTTTAAGAACGGAAGCAGACGCTCCCTTAACTCTACCAGCTCATCTGCATTTAAGGAGCTGATCTGGCCTACACCATAACTGGTTTTACCGGAATTGAACAGCTTGAAATCCTGATAGAAGATTTCATCATTGCTCTTGCCGCGCAGGTTGCTTCCTGCTGAGAACATGTCGGCTGCATAGCGGTCCATATCGATCTCGGCAATCCTTGCCAGCTCAGTTGCTGCCATTTTGTCGATCGGGGTGCAGGTCGGAGAACGGAATAACAGGGTATCAGAGATGATAGCACTGCACAGCATGCCTGCGGTTGCCTTATCGATCTCTACATTGTTCTCATGGTACATCTGATAAACGATGGTTGCGGTACATCCCACCGGCTGATTGCGGAAGAATACCGGTGAGATAGTCTCTACGGTACCTAATTTATGGTGGTCAATGATCTCCTGGATGTCTGCATTCTCCAGACCATCTACGGCCTGATTCTTCTCATTGTGATCTACCAGGATGATCTGCTTTCCCTTTGCACCAAGCAAATTTCTGCGGGAGATCATGCCCAGGTACTTACCGTCCTTGTCCAGAACCGGGAAATCACGATGACGCTTGCTTGCCATAACCTCTTTCACATCATCGATGCAGTCGCTGTCCTCAAAGGTGATGAGGTCCTCAGTCTTCATGAAATGACCGATCGGCATACTCTGGTTGATGAGGCGGGCAGCAGTATACGCGTCGTACGGAGTGGTCATGACCGTGCAGCCATGCTCCTGCGCAAGCTTGCGGATGGTCATGGAAACTGCGGCGCCCTCGCAGACGATGATGCAGTCTGCCTCCATCTCGATGGCACACAGCTGGGACTCATAACGGTTGCCCAGGATAACCAGATCATGCTCTGAGATATAATACTCCATCATATCCGGGTTTGCCGCTGCGATCAGTACCTTACCCTGATCGAAATAATCATTCTCGTCGCCCACGACCATGGCGCCTTCCAGAGTTTCCAGAATGTTCTTGTACTGCGTATGTGCCTTGGACAGGATACTGCTGTCTAACACGTTCATGTAGGATTTTGTAATATCACCAACTGTGATCAGGCCCTCCAGAACCCCTTTCTCGCTGACTGCCGGCAGAGTCACAACATGGGCATCCTGCATCAGGTTCCATGCCTTCTTTAAGGAAATATTGCGGTCTACGCCTTTGGTCGCGCGGATCTCAATATCCTTAACCTGGGTCTTTACACTCTCAATCAGCTGCGGAGCCTCTACATGAAAGTAGTTGAGTACATACTGGGTCTCCTCATTTACATGACCGGCGCGGCCTGCCACATATTCATTTCCGGTGATCTTAGATTTCAATGCTGCGTAGCAGATTGCGGAACAGATAGAATCGGTATCCGGATTCTTATGTCCGATTACGATCGTCCGTCTTTTTCTCTCTTCTGACATAATGTCCTCCTCTTGTTGGTGCTTGCCGAAATCTCTTTTGCTATTTTCACAAAGAATCATTTCTCCGCGAAATATAATTATGGATTTTGCACTATATTTTACATTTTGTTCATGTGCCGTTCATAATTTATTCACAACTATTTTCTATACTGAAAATGTCTTAAGAAAACGGTTGTAACTTGATGAAACAGTCAAATTGCACATAGATTTTTCATAATTGCCCCGGCTGGACGAAAGTCCACCGGGGTCTCCTCATTTTATCTGATTTTGCGCGGTTTTGCAAGAGTTTACCCGGAGCAATCCTGCTCCGGGCATTTCTTTTTTTAATACATGTATCCTTAACCAAGCACCAGACGGGCTGCTCCGTAAATTCCCGCATCATTTCCCAGTTTTGCCAGACCAATCACGCCCTTATTCTGTGAAATAGGAGAATAGTGCTGAT
Organism: Ventrimonas sp.; assembly: GCF_048380235.1. Classification (NCBI taxonomy): domain Bacteria; kingdom Bacillati; phylum Bacillota; class Clostridia; order Lachnospirales; family Lachnospiraceae; genus Ventrimonas; species Ventrimonas sp. The sequence continues at coordinate 125,711 of NZ_DBFCCJ010000034.1, forward strand.
AATATTTGTCGATGATATCAATTAAAAACTGACCTGCCTTTGACACACCGCCTCCAATGACAAACATCTGCGGATCTACCGTCATGGCAATGCCTGCCAGAGCCACGCCCAGATAACGGCCCACCGTCTCCACCACGGAGAGCGCCAGCTCATCCCCGGCCTTTGCTGCATCCAGAACATCCTTCGCTGTTACTGCGTCACCATACTGGCGAAGTACAGAAAGAGTCTCCTCTCCTGCCATGCGGCGTCTCGCCTCTCTGGCAATACCGGTTGCACTGGCAATCTGTTCCACACAGCCTACACCACCGCAGTTGCAGTGCTCCCACTCCTCATCGCGTACATGGATATGACCGATTTCACCGCCCAGTCCATGCTTTCCGGCAATGATCTTCTCATCAATAATAATGCCGCCGCCCACGCCGGTTCCCAAGGTTACCATGACAATATCGGTAAAGCCCATACCGCCGCCGCGCCACATTTCACCCAGGGCTGCCACATTGGCATCATTTCCGCTCCGGACCGGAATTCCATCCAGCATGGCACTGAGTTCCTTCTGGGGATTTACATTCCGCCAGCCCAGATTCACGCAGACCTCCACATAGCCATCCGGCATGACCGGTCCCGGAATACCAAGTCCTGCTCCCAGAATGTCAGAAAGGTGGATTTCCTTTTCCATAAGGACTTCCCGGATGGAAGCTGCCACATCCTCTAAAATATAGCGGCCTCCCTCTTCCTTTCTGGTCGGAACCTCCCACTTAAACAGCAGGGTACCATCTGTCTCAAATAAACCAATCTTAACGGAGGTTCCCCCCACGTCAATGCCAATACATTTCTTTTCGCTTTCGTGCATGCCGTTCTCCTTCCCGATACCCACACCGCCCGGCAGATTTTTCTGCCGGGCGGTACGGGCTGCATGTTTCTTTTATAAGATCTTACAGGCTGCGTGCTACATCAGCAACATGCTCTGCAGTAAATCCAAAGTGTTCAAAAAGCTGTGCTGCCGGACCGCTTGCACCGAAACCGGTCATAGTCACGCATGCGCCGTCCAGACCAACGTACTTGCCCCAGCCAAAGTCGCTCAGTGCCTCTACGGCAACACGTTTGCGGACTTCTTTCGGAAGTACGGACTCCTTATATTCTGCGGACTGCTCCTCAAACAGATCCATACACGGCATGGATACAACACGTACCTTTCTGCCCTCTGCTGCCAGGATCTCTTTTGCCTTTACAGAAAGCTCTACCTCAGATCCTGACGCGATCAGGATCAGATCCGGGGTTCCCTCACAGTCATCGATCACATAGCCGCCCTTTAAGGCATCCTTGCAGCTTCCCGGCATCGGAGCCAGGTTCTGTCTGGACAGTACCAGTGCGGTCGGGGTGGTCTTGGAGGTAACTGCGCTGTACCAGGCTGCTGCCGTCTCAGTTGCGTCACACGGACGGAATACATGGAAATTCGGCATTGCGCGGAACATAGCCAGCTGCTCGATCGGCTCGTGGGTCGGTCCATCCTCGCCTACACCAATGCTGTCGTGAGTGAAGACGAAGGTTAACGGCATCTTCATCAGGGCAGACAGACGTGCCATCGGCTTGGTGTAATCGCTGAATACAAAGAAGGTGGATACATAGGTCCGCAGGCCGCCATGCAGCATCATACCGTTTCCGATTGCCGTCATAGCCAGCTCACGAACACCAAAGTGCATATTTCTGCCAGCGTAATCTGCCTTGGAGAAATCTCCTGCATCGCTCATGTTGGTCTTGTTGGACGGAGCCAGGTCAGCAGAGCCGCCGATCAGGTTCGGCATGCGGTCTTTTAACTTGTTGATGATCTTACCGGACAGGTTACGGGTTGCCTCAGCCTTCTCGCTGTTTGCCCAGAAGGAATCGTCCTCCATAAGTGCCTTTGCAAGCTCGTCCGTGTCTCCGTAATACTGGTTCCAGAGTGCTTCCATCTCCGGGTACTCCTGGCAATATGCAGCAAACATCACATTCCATGCAGCCTCAGTCTCAGCCTTTTCCTCTGCTGCCTTTGCATAGTGGTCATACACCTCCTGCGGCACATAGAACGGCTCTTTGGACGGCCATCCCAGGAAATCCTTCATAGCTTCGATATTCTCTTCGCCTAAAGGCTCGCCATGCGCACTTGCCTTGCCCTGTTTTGCCGGGCAGCCATAACCGATCTGGGTATGGATGGTGATGAAGGACGGGCGGGTAGTATCCGCTTTTGCCTCTTCGATGGCTTTGCCGATCTCCTCCAGGTTGTTGCCGTCTGCAACGTCCAGAGTCTGGAAACCAAATGCAGCCATGCGCTCCTGTACATTCTCGGTAAATGCGATATCGGTGCTTCCCTCGATGGAGATGCGGTTAGAATCATATAATACGATAAGCTTGGAAAGGCCCAGGGTTCCTGCCAGGGAGAATGCCTCGGAGGAAATGCCTTCCATCATACAGCCGTCGCCGCCCAGAACATAAGTGTAATGGTCAACGACCGGATAATTCTCTTTGTTGAAGATAGCTGCCAGATGTGCTTCTGCTGCTGCCATACCGACTGCCATACCCATGCCGGCACCTAATGGTCCGGTCGTTGCTTCAACACCAACGGTGTGTCCATACTCCGGATGACCTGCTGTCTTGGAGCCTAACTGACGGAAATTCATCAGATCTTCCTTAGACAGATCACCGTATCCAAATAAATGGAGCAGGGAATATAACAACATGGAGCCATGACCGCCGGATAAAATAAAGCGGTCGCGGTTTGCCCACTGCGGATCTGCCGGATTGTGGTTCATGTGGTTCATCCAGAGTTCATATGCTGCCGGAGCACTGCCTAACGGAAGACCCGGATGACCGGATTTTGCTTTCTGGATCGCATCTGCGGATAATACGCGGATTGCGTTCACAGACATGGTATCGATAGTGTTCATTGGTGAGACCTCCTGGTATTGTATAATTTTGTATTGCATACTTGCTAACGCAGCTTCAGCTCCTGCATCTGCTGCGGACCGGTTACCACCAGTGTTCCCGGGAACCGTCCTTTTCTGATCTTCGAAACAGGAAAATCAAACGTTGCATCAAATTTTTCTGTTCCGCTCATATTATAAATCCTGCAGGAATCTTCATTGTACAGGATGATCAGATCTCCGTCAAAATCTGCATGGGTATATTCGAAATTGAATTCCTTGCTCAGCACATGGGTACCGTCCTTTTTGTAAACCTCCAGGCGGCTTCCGTATTCTCCGTTGGTATTGCGGACAATGGCTGCCGCATACTCATCGGAGTAGAATACACTGTCGATCCGCTCCTCAATGTTCCTCTGCTCCACCAGCTCCGGTGACGCCAGGTTTCTGGAAGAGAAAAAGGTTAAAGCCTTGCCGGAAAACGCACAGGAATATGGATTTCCCATATAGGTTACCCTTGGTACCATATCCCCCTGGAATTCGTCATCAAAGCCGCCCACCAGACGGTTCGGCACATTCTTTCCGATCTCGGAAAAGTCGTAAAATACCACACGGTTTTTCAGTTCACTGCCCTGCAGATAAACAAAGGAGCTCATCAGCTGAGTGCCGTCATCTGACAATGCGATATCAAGCGGATAGCCGTCTCCCGACATATTGGTCTTAACGGTGATATCCAGGGAAGTGCCGTCTTTCTGAAAAAATGTGATATAGCTGGAAGCAGAATCTTCCAGCACAGCAGCCGTAACACCGGTCCCGGATACTGCCACCTTGCTGATGGGAAGCACCGTTGTTGCCTGCCCCAGTGTTCCGTCTGTATTGCATATGTAAATGCTGTTGCCCTGCATATCCGCAATGGCTGCGTAATCTCCCTTTACGGAAATGATGGGAGATTTCATCTCATAGCTCTCTGTCCAGACTGTGCGTCCCCGGTTGTCCAGGTAAGAAGCACCGTCCTTCGTGTATTTTAAAACATTCGTTCCAAAGCTCTCGTAGCCCACAAGGCTTCCCTCGTTTAAATCCACCTGCCATGCTGTTTCATAACCGGAATAGCGGTAATTGCGCTGATAAAAGAACCAGGCAGCCGCGCCTGCGGCAATCAACAGCAGTACCAGTAATACGAGGATCCACCGGTGACGCAGTACCCGGTTATGAGCCCTGCGCACCACCGCTTCACTGTCTTCTTCCGGTTCAGCGTTCCATGCGGGCTGCTGCGGACTGACGATCTGTCTGCGCAGCTTATCTTTCTTACTTTCTCTGCTCATGGAGCTGAAATCACTCATCTCTTTTGTCTCCTAACATAGCCTTTCCGTTGCCTCCAACAGTGAAGGATATATAAATTCAGTATACATCATTTCGCCGGAAGATACAACTCCTGCCCTACGGAAATGTGATTCTCGTCTGCCAGTCCGTTCCACGCGCAGATCTGTGAAATCTGTGCCATACTATGATACCGTTCCATACAGATGCTGTACAATGTTTCCCCATCCCGGACCACATACTTTACGGCATCGGACGGGATCTGTACTGTTGCTGCCGCAGGCGCTGCATCCGCCGCATCTGCCGAGGCGCCCGCGTTTCCGCCTTGAAATGTGCCGTTTTTCTCTGCACTGCTCCCAGCTGCTTCACCTGCTGCATCCGCACTTTCCTGTGCTTCACTCTCGGCCGCACTGCTGTCTGCCGCTCCGCTCTCACCATTTCCGCCGGCCGGATCGATCACAATGTCTGCCAGTGTCGGATACACCTCACCCGGCACGGACTCCACCTCAAGTTCTCCGCTGTTTTTCTGCCCTGTGTAGGAATACGGCAGAGCAGAAGCGATCACACTCTCCATATCTCTCATTTTCCGGTAATTTCCAAATATGATCATGCCGCCGGCCAGCACCAGAACCGCCAGTACACTGCAGGTACCTCCCAGAAGTCCAATGGTTGAACGGGCATGTCCCACGCTCTGTTTGCGCTCCTCCATCCGGTCACGAAAATCCTGGATCACCACATCCCGCGTCCCGCTTTCCACACGCCGCGCATCCTTCCTAGAAACCATGTAATCCTGCATCATCTGGTTTCTCTCATAATAGATGCTATAGCCCCTCAGCTTATAAAATCCGTCCTCCGAGGCCGTGTAGATTGCCTCATCCCCTTCCAGACCGGAATTTAAATACATCAGCTGATTCCTCCCGGAAAAATACTGGCCGTGCTGCTTCCAGTAATCCAGGGGACTCAACGCACAGCCAGGCGCACCGCACAGAAACCATCCCTGCACACTGCGGTGCGGAAACATCTGCTCCATAACCTGATAGGCTTTCTTCCAGGCCTCCTCGGTAAATTCCACCTTCTCCCCATCCCGGGTCACCTGCTCCATCTCCATGGCTCCGTCGATAAACAGAAACGGTATCCCGTCCTCTGTCCGGATTTCGCCCAGCAGCAATCCGACCCGCAGATCCTGTCCGCCGGCCGGATACAATCGTTTCAGATATGTATTGACATAATCTTCGATATAAAGCTTAACCACTTGATCCCGTTCCCCGATCTGCCGGATATTCTTTGGCAGTTTCGGATACGGATTGTAAAGTTCACCCATAATTTCACCCCGCTGCATGATGTTTGTAACCGCTTGTTCAGGCAGTTTCCCGCCTGTCCACGGCCATTTGCTGCATCATAACACGGGGGTACCCATATAATTTGTCATTTTCGGTCACTCAGCTCAAAAAACTCTTCGACAAAAAGTATGGAATTCCGGCAACAATGCCTGGCGGATGCTCTCGCAGATGGAATCTGCCATCTGCATCACCACAGAAAGCCGTACGCTCTGCAGCATCAGCGGATCATAATTTCCATATCCTCCCACAATGCCGGTAATAAAGATATCTCCCACTTCCTGTAGTTCCTTGCATACGCCAAGCCCCGGCCGGAGCGCTCCCTTCCCCAGGGTAATGCAGCCCACATGCTCTGTCTGACCGACCGATGCATCCACCGCCACGATCACATGATCCGGATAACAGTGCTGTACCATAAAAATTGCCTGTTCCAGATTCATGGCATGAACCGGGCTGTCCAATGTCCCCACTACTGTTATCCGGCGGTCTTTCAGTCCCGCCCTTTTCAGTTTATGCCCGATCAGTGGTCCCAGACTGTCTCCTGTGGAGCGATCTGTACCAATGCAAAAGAGCAGGACACCTTTCCGATTCTCCCTCCGCATGATCTCCGCGATCATCTGGCGGAGCATGCCGGCACACAGCGCGGTATCTTCCTGCTCACCGGAATCGAAATAATAAATGTCCTGCTCTCTGATCTGTTTTTTCATAATGTCATCCCGCCTGCACCGTTTTGTTATTGCTATTATAGGCAAACGGGACAACTTTTATTCGCGGCATGATCCCGCAAGAAATCAATGTTTCCGCGCATCCTCCTGGTAAACACTGATTGCCTCGCTAATGTTGGCCGCCCTCCCCTGCTGAAGGATATTACTCAGATCCTGCAGCTTAAACGGATCCAGGAACTCTTTTCCAAGATGGCTTCCATACTGGTCTGTCAGAGTCAAACGGCGTGCCTTCACCTCAGCTGAGGTTAGCTGAAGCTGGCGTTTTACATCCTCATACTGATGATCCAGATCCGCGATTTTTTCCCGGTATCCATGCTCAATTTCATCCTGTAAAATGTTTTTCGTCACATTTTCAAAGGTGCCCAGCGCTTCTTTCTTCTTTGCAGCCACCTCGTTGAGTTCCTGAGTCAGCCGCGCAATTTCGTCGTCATACTTTTCCAGATCGTAAAGTGACTCATTGCGGTCCTTGCGGATGGTACCGGTGATCACTTTGATCTTCTTGTCATTGGCATGCATCTGATCCAGGATCTGACGGCCTTTCCTTAAGCACTCTGCGTACTGGAGCTTGGTGTGATTACCGATCCACATATAAATTCCGCCAACGATCAGAATATCTGCCACATAAACAAGAGCCAGATGCCAGGTTTTATGTTGAGGCAGAAGCATGTAAAGCCCAAACGGAAGCGCCGCAAAAAACAGTGCAATAAAGATCAGGAGACCGAAAAACTCCCCAGCCCAGCGCGGCATATAAAGGCTGTAGTAAAGATGGCTTCTGCACCAGGATGGCACATGGTTTTCCCTAAACTTTGCCTTCATATGGGCGAGCAGCTCCTTGTTATACTCATGAAGTTCCGAAGTTTCCTCCGCAATACGCTCCTTCATGCCCTGATTCTTTGCCTTTTCCCGCTTGGCCCGGGCTTTCTTTAACTGATCCTGTGCTTTATTGATCTCCGCGTCATAGCTGGAATTGATATCGTCTCTTCGTTTTTTTACCGTAGAACCAACGGCATCTGTCATCTGCTTCTTCTCTGTGTCCAAAGCCTTTTTCAAACGGCTTTCGTCCTGTTTCAGCTGCTCTTCCCGGTCTGCAGCTAATGACAGTTCCTCGACAGATTCCCTTGCTGCTGCCAGATAGTCCAGGCATTCCTGAATAGTCTGCGCCATATCTGTTTCCTCCTTCGCAAGCTTTTCCCTGGCATAAACGAAATCCCCCTCCGGGCATTTGTTTTTTGCGAAAGCTTTTTTTCGAAATATACTATTTACAGTTTACTACATTCTGATTCGAACTACAAGCAAATGTGTTGGGATCTGTTTTGAACGGCTTTACAGAAAAACAAAAATCACTTATACTTGTAAACTACAACCAACTGTTCTGTATGTTTACGACGTCCAAATGCAATCCGAAAGGAGAGAAGATATATGTTCCGTATGTGGGGAAAAATCTGGAAAGACAACCATCTGATCAGGGATACTGTGATCTGCCAGACCGATTACAGCATGTCCCGCACCAACATGGTCTTCCAGTCACTGGATGATATCTGTTATGAATTTGATCTTGGAAAACCAATCTGGCTCTCCTCCAATATCAATGACTTTAAGCGCCATGCCAAAACACGCTTTACAAAAGATAGCTTTATTGAACAAATTGATTTTGATTATTTGGAAATTGAAGTGATTGAAGAATAATTTAGGAAAAGGGAGGCCTTTCCGTTATCTGGAAACGCTTCCCTTTGTTGTCAGATGGATTTTTTGCTGCTATTCGCACTTTACACAGACAGCAGCCGGATGTTCTCCATGCTTTTCAGGCCAGATACTGCTTTAAAATGTCTCCGATCAGTTCTACCTCTTCCGGCTTCAGGTCCCGGATCCAGTTTTCATCACCGCCTCTGTTTTTCTCACGGCTGGCTGCCATCTGCTCCAGCCCCCGTTTAATAAACTCTGCGTCCCGGATACTTTCCTTTGCCGGTGTCTCCGGTTCCGGAGGCGCAGTTTTCGCCGCCGCAGAACTGATGTTATTGTTCCTACGGCTTTCCCGGTACCCACCCGAAACCGGCTGCGTTGTCCGGGGAACCGGCTTCTCCGCCTCTTCCGGCTCCACACGGCCCATACGGCCGGCCCGGTCCACAAGGCGGCTCACATTGCGCAGCGCTCCGCGGTCTCCCATGCCTTCAGTGCGCCCATTCTCCACAGCCATATTCCGTGCCATCTTTGGCCCCACGACATTGTCAATCTGATCCTGAAGGCTGATCAGAAGCTGCTCCCGCAAATCTCCGGCAATCCCGCCATCAAACAGCATCGTCAGCATGGCCATCAGTACTGCGCCGCCGCCATACAGGACTATATAATAGGTATCCAGGCGGTACCAGTAAGAGAAAAATGCCGCCGCTCCGCCAAGCAGCAGGCAGAGCCAGGTCCATCTGGCCCCCATGCCGCTCCAGCCAGAAAGGCGAATCCCCATCATATGAAACTCATACAGCTGATGCTCCAGCCAGGCACCGCTATCCACCAGGCCCTGGTTGATGCGGTATGTATTCTCCGCTCTCTGCCGGAGTTCTTTTAAACTTTTGTTCTTGGTCAGTGAAAGGTCTTTGCTTTCCTTCAGCAATCTTTTGTAAGCATGACGGGTAACCAGACGTGTCAGGATTCCCAGTACACAAAATGCTGCCAGCGCATAGAGCACGCGGCCAGTTTCCAGTAATTGCAGCATAAAAACAGCTCCCCTTTCTTTTCCTTTTTCCAACCATACGCCTGCGTCGTTTCAGGATCCGTTCCGCCGCAGGTGTGCAGTTGTCATGGTGTCTCGACAGGTATCATTATAACTGTCCGGCCACCATTTGAAAAGTTCAGGGAGCTCAGAATCGTTCGTCAAATTCTGCTAAAAAACGCACGTTACCTTAAGATAGATTAATATGCCAGAATCAGAGCGCGGGTCAGATTCGTACTGTGGATAATGGCCTGACGTTCAAATTCCGGATAATCCATGGAAGCACTGTCATCCGCCTTATCTGAGATAGCGCGTACGATCAGGAATGGAATCTTGTTTAAATAAGCTGCCTGGGCAATCGCTGCACCCTCCATCTCGGTGCAGGAGCCGTTAAACGTCTTGCTCAACCACTCTTTCTTGTTCTTGTCGCAAATGAACTGGTCACCAGTCAGAATCCTGCCCTCGTAAACGCTGATATCCGGATTTACCTCCTCACAGCACTTCTTTGCAAGACTACGCAGGCGCTCATCTGCTTCAAAGGTCAGCGTCCCAAGCTGTGGGATCTCACCTAACGGGTAGCCAAAATTGGTAGCGTCCACATCATGCTGAATGGCATCAGTAGAAAGCACCAGATCACCAATATTGATTTCTGCCTTTAAAGAACCCGCAATACCGGTGTTAACCACGCCATCCACGCCAAAACGGTCTGCCAGAATCTGCACGCACAGGGCTGCGCTGACTTTGCCGATTCCGGACTGAACCACAACCACCTCTTTTTCTCCGATGGTTCCCCTGTAAAACTCCATACCGGCCACGGTTACAACCTCAGGCTGATTCATTTCCTGCTTTAACTGCGCTACTTCTGCCTTCATGGCACCGATAATTCCTAACATATATGATTTCCTCTGCTTTCTGACTGCTATTTCTGATTCTGATTTCGGGAGCTGTCTTTTCCTGCATGTATGCGGAATCCTGCAATCTGTGCGAAATCCTGCTCCCTGACAGTTTTGCTGCCATTACTACAAGTCTAACAAATCTTTTCCGGAAAGGCAACGGAATTATGATCGTTCAGGCACCGCCAGGGCTGCCGCAAATGACCCTTCGAACGATTCAGGGTTGACATTTTGCCCCTGACAGTTACTATAGTAATACAGATGTTTTTACAAGCATGACTTTCATCCAATCGGAGGTGTTTTTATATGAAAAAAATCGTTTTAACCGGCGGCGGTACTGCCGGACACGTCACACCAAACCTGGCTTTGCTTCCATCTTTACAGGAGCGTGGCTACGAGATCCACTACATCGGGTCCTACAACGGCATTGAAAAAAAGCTCATCGAGAACGCCGGAATTCCTTATGACGGCATTTCATCTGGCAAACTGCGCCGCTACTTTGATATCAAAAACTTTTCTGATCCGTTCCGTGTCATCAAAGGATATGCCGAAGCCCGTTCTCTCTTAAAGAAATACCGCCCGGACGTGGTCTTCTCCAAGGGCGGCTTTGTCGCTGTTCCGGTGGTCCTGGCTGCCAGGCATTTTAAAATTCCAACCATTATCCACGAGTCTGACATGACCCCTGGCCTGGCTAACAAAATCTGCATTCCATCCGCTGCCAAAGTCTGCTGCAACTTCCCGGAGACTTTACAATATCTGCCGGAGGACAAAGCTGTTCTCACCGGATCTCCGATCCGCCGCGAGCTGCTGCAGGGTGACCGTCTGACCGGACTCAACTATACCGGACTTTCCGCAGCCAAGCCCATCATTATGGTCATCGGCGGAAGCCTGGGTGCTGTTGCCGTCAACAACGCCGTCCGCGCACTGCTTCCGAAACTTCTGACGAAATATCAGGTAATACATATCTGCGGAAAAGGCCATCTGGATGACAGTCTCATCGGCCGCCCCGGATATGTACAGTACGAATATGTAGACGCGCCGCTGCGACATCTGTTTGCAGCAGCCGACATCGTCCTGTCCCGCGCAGGCGCAAATTCCATCTGTGAGATTCTGGCACTCAGAAAGCCGAATGTCCTGATCCCGCTCTCCGCAGCAGCCAGCCGCGGAGACCAGATCTTAAACGCACGCTCCTTCGAGAAGCAGGGCTTCTCCACCGTTCTGGAAGAAGAACAGGTTACCAGCGATACCCTGTATGATGCCATCGAAAACACCTACGAAAATCGCCGGAAATTTATCGATGCCATGGAAAAGAGTGATCTGTCCGATGCAGTAAGCATTGTTATGGGGCTGATCGCATCCTATGCCGAAAAAGAAGACACAAACAAATAGCTCTGACAAAAACGGGCGGTGAAAATGGTTTCCATTTTTCACCGCCCGTTTTATGTTATGTTTTCGTAACTGTTTAGTATCCTCACAGTCACATGTTTTCTCTACAGCCCTGCCTTCAGAGCGTCTGCTGTCTGTGCCAGTTCATCCTGTTCCGGCTTGCCCGGTACCCAGTTTACCATATCCGGTCCGCCCTCATAACGCGGGATCACATGCACATGCAGGTGAAATACCGTCTGCCCTGCGCTGGTTCCGTTGTTCTGAACTACATTGAAGCCGCTTGCGCCAAGCTGGCTTTTCATGGATTTCCCGAGCTTTTCAGCCAACGGCAAAATCTTTGCCATGACCGTCTCATCTGCCTCACACAGGTCTTTATAATGATTCTTGGGCAGGATCAGGGTATGGCCGTTTGATGCCGGTCCCAAATCCAGGATCGCACGAAAATCATCATCCTCATATACGGTTGCAGACGGAATCTCGCCGTTTGCGATCTTGCAGAAAATACAGTTGTCGTCTCTCATTGTCGTTTCCTCCATTCGGTTTCTTGCAGTGCCAGTTCAAAAACAAATGAAAAGCACTGCTCCTTGCTTATCGCACATTATAACTCCCAAATGTCCGCTCTGCAAGTACGCTTTGGTTTGCGGTACAGGATGGCTGCCAGGATCATTCCGATCACCAGACCGGCTACATGTGCGGTGTTATCTACTCCGGTACTGGTAAAACCAAGATACAGGGAAAACACTGCCATTACCACCAGCTGTCTTGTGCTCAGATCCTCCAGGAGTCCCTTATTTACAGCTACCACATAGATCAGCCCGCCGACCACACCGAAAATCGCACCGGAAGCTCCGGCTCCCACTGACCAGTCACCCACCGGCATCTCAAACAGCAGGGAAACCACATTGGCCAAAACGCCGCAGCTCAGGTAAAAAATCAGATACTTCACTTTTCCCAGCGCCCGTTCCAGATTATCCCCAAGCACAAACAAAACCAGCATGTTATTCACAATATGATCGATGCCAAAGTGCATAAAAATGGAGGTCAGCAGCCGGTAATACTCGTGCCCCCTCAGAATTAACGGACCATACATAGCCCCATGCTCCAGCATGAAATAGGCATCTTCTGTGGAACCGGTCAGTTCCAGATACAAAAAATAAAGAATGTTCAGGATGATCAGCGTGCCGTTTATCCAGGCCCGCGGCCGCCTTTGCGGCACCATATAATAAGGATTCTGATACTGGTCCATGTAAACTCCGTTCTTTTTATAACATTTTCATAACGTATCTCATCCATTATCTTACCGTATCTTCCCTGAAAAATCCATGTACAAAATCGATTGATTGTACAGCCCGGCTACCGGAACTGATACCTGATTCCTGCTATGCTCAGATCTGTTCCTTCCCGGATTTCGATCGTCTCGTTATTTTCCAGCATACGGCCATTCACCATGGTTCCGTTTGTAGAATTCAGATCCTGAACATAATAATGCCCGTCTTTCTGGTCAATACGAAGATGCAGGCGGCTGACGGTTTCACGATTCAGCACATGATCTACCAGATTTTCCTGTTTGCCGATGATAAAAGGATAATATGCTATCCTGATGTCCGGTTCGCCGTCATCCAGTGCCCGGAGAAGCCGAAGTCCGATTTCACTTTCATCCTTTCCCGGATTTAAAAGTACAGTACCGCTGCCCTGCTGCAAAAATGGCACCGCTGATGTGCTTCCGCCTGAAAACGGTGTCATTCCACCGGTTCTGTCGTCTTCATCCAGATGACCGGCAGACCCCCCATATTCTGACTGTGTCTCACCCACAAACATCAGATCCCACGGCATCTGCATTTCCCGCTCCTGTTCGCGCTGTTTTTCCTCTTTGCGTGCTTTCCTGCGCTGCTTCCATCTGCCAAACAGCCCAAAGGATTCCTTCACGGTATCTGTCTGGATCTGCCTCGCACGCACCATTCCCGGTTTCCATTCTGTCTCTGCACGGTCTGCATGGATATCCCGGCCGGTCTGCCGCTGTTCTGGCTTCTTCCTGTTTTCAGCCATTCCGGTATTTCTCCGGTCCGCCTCGCCCTGACGTATTTCAAAATCCTGAAGCGGCTCTGCATCCCTTTCACAGTCCGTGTAGTTAATATCCAGTTTCTGCTGCGCAAGCCGGAGAATATCTTCCATTCCATAATTTTCTTTTCTGGTTTCCTGATATAGTCCATAAGCCAGCACAACCGATTCTTTATCCTTGTGATCCACCTTGCCCAGCAGATACTCGAGCAGGCGGCTGTAATCCTCCGGGAAATCACGCTCCAGCCCCGGGACCAGACACAACCAGACTTTCAAGCTTTCCGGCTCGACATATAAATACTCCGGAGTAAGCAGTACACAGTTTTCACTCAGCAGATACTGCTCCATATGCTCCAGCGCATACGCAATTCCCCTCACCAGCGTCCGGATCTGCCCGGCCTGTACCGACTGTCCTTCCAAAAGACGGAAAAGCGGCTGTTTTGATGTGATCTCATAAAAAAAGCGGATATCCGTATCTTTTTTCCGCACCTGAAAATGAAGAACTCCATCAATCTGGTTCTGTTCCAGCATATTCTGCTCAAATGGAATCTCATCCCGTTTTTCTGTCTCCACGATCAGATAATTTCGTTTCATTTCTCTCTGATAACTGATATTCATTCTGTTATATCCTCCACCAACCCCCACATTCTCAATGCTGTTTCCGGACGGAATACAGGTGCTGAAATTTCCAGATTCCATTCGTTTCCTTCTGCCTGCCGTTTTATCCTTCTTTCCTCTGCATGTTCAATCTGGTGTCGCTCCCGCTCTACCGTCTCATGCAGAGCAAACATCCCGCCTGCCCGGGCACTCCAGCTCATAGCCTGTCCCATCAGCACCATGATCGTAAACAGTACAACTGCCATGACTCCCGCTACCTCTACAGTAATGCTGGCACACAGGCTTTTTTCTCTTCCGGCAGTAAATGTATGCAAAAATACGTTCATAGGCAAAAACGGCGTAGCATTGCTGTCATCCGGATGATATCTCTGAGGCGGACAGCCGCAATCCATATCCCCGGTACTGCTGCAAACGGCAAAAACGGCCACTGCATCTTTCTCCGCATCCGGCCCGTCTGGCTTCCCTGTATGCATCCGCTCACATAATATCCAAGTCCGGCAAGTCCGCATATCAGCACTGCTCCTCCAAGAACAAAGATCGTATCCCATAATCCCAAATACCAGCCACATATCAGAAAAAACCAGCAGTCTCCTTTACCAATTTCTTCTCCGTATTTGAAAAAAAGAAACAGCACCAGCCCTGGTAGCTGCCCTAACAGAAACGATTGAAATACATTCTCCCAGAGCTCCGGCAGCAGCCTTTGGCTCTGCGCCGATGCCAGTACATCTGCCGCCGTTTCCACTCCCGATAAACAGCAAAGACCCAGACCAGCCACGCCAAATATCCAGAAAAGTCTCACATTTATCTCTTTTGTTTTGAAATCCTGCCAGGCTGCCATAAGCAGAAAAAGCATAAATATACCAAGCCGCACTGCCTGCACTGCAAAATTTAAAATTCCCATATCAGATCACATACCCTCTTTCCTGTATTTCGCATTCCAGGCCAACGTGCTCCTCGTTTTGTTCACCCACCGCAGTATGAACACGCACCCAGATGCTTTACATCCTTTCGTCTTACCGCCCGCACATACGCCGTGATCGACTTACAGTCCTGTCTGCTGTGATAACGGCTGCCGCTCGACATGATATAAACCGTACTGCCCTTTGCGGCCTCCTTCCCACAGGAAACGCACGGATAATATTTTCCTCCATTTATATTACGTTTCTCTGCCATATGCTCCCACGACACAGCTGTCAGACGATTTGAAAGATAATGGCAGTTCCGGTCCGGGTGATACCGCGTACTGTTCTTTCCGATATAGACAATCTGCTCATCTTCTCCGCCGTCCGAATCACGCTCCCCATATCGGCCCTCACGCCCGGTCCAGCATCTGCGCCTGCAGCGTATCGTACGGTGCAGGGAGGAAAGGCCCAACACCGGAAATGGCATGGATATCTCATAGTCCATCACCAGATCCAGAATCTCATCCTCCTTCCGCACTGAAGATTTCCGCATACTGATATGTGATATCCGTTCTGTATCGCAGTAAGACATCACTTTTGCACGGGCATAAAGCGGAGCTGCTGCCTGCTCCGCATTGAGACAGAAGGTCTTATCTGATTCTCCGGCACCTGAACTATTTTCCTGTTTTTCTTCGTTCAGGCTATCCAGAAGATAGGCAAACTGACTGAGTTCTTCTCCGGCGCTCTCCAGTCCCGCCTGCATTTTCCGCTCAGTTATCATGATTTTTGCAGGAAGCATCAGGCTAACGGACGCAAAAATCAGAAGCGACAGGGTAAACGCCGCTTCCAGTGTCATGGAAGCCTTCATTTTCCTCTGATTTTCAGATTTTCTCTGTTTCCGGGAGATGAAAGGGAATGCTCTGCTGACCGGACCACATTCTGCCTTACGGAGCATACTTCGTTTTCTTACATAAAAGGGGCTTCGTACTTGGAGAGGTACATTTGTTTTATTATTTTGCTCTGTCTGCTCCTCACTGCTGTGTTTCTTCCAGCAAAGCATTCCTTTTCACCTCCCTTCCCAAAAGAATTTATCACAGCAAATTTCTATCAGTACCGGCGTTCGGCCTTTACTGTCATCATCATACTGTAATCACGATTTCCGGTCAGGTTTCCCACAAAAGCCGGAGAGAAAAAAAGATGCTTCCCACAGACATTCCCCGACATCTGAACCTGATATACCGCATTGCGCATGCAAAAGCCGCTTTTCCCCTGTGCCAGATTCAACTCGATCACATCCATGATCCGGTAATCCTGACGGACCATCGGTGTTACGAACAGCAGGATTTTCAGCCAGGAAAGATATGAAAGACCGCTGTCACCGCCGCCCGCATCCAGCTTTCTGTTTTTTGCCATGCTTATGAGGTTTTCTATCGTAAGCGTCCAGTCATCCTTTTTCTTGACCAGTTTCACTTTTTTCCCTGCCAGCAGTCCCTTCACATCCATCAGTGCTTCCCCAAGGGACCATACCGACATGACAAAAAAGGTTGTTACCAGAACCAGCGGAGTTATGGCTGCTGCTCCCGTAATCACAGTTGCCAGCGTTCTTGCCTGTTTCCTCATTCCTTTATCCCGAAGAATATGAATCAGGTTCAGACCAGCCCTCACAGCCAGAAGCCGGTGCACCACACCACTCAGATTGTCCGAATCATTTGGGTTTCCACAGATCAGATACTCCAGCTCATAATCAAGTGCATGTCCGGATGCGGTTTCTTCTGTACAAAACTGTCTGAAAAATTTTCCACAGTATTCATTCACCAGGATGTGTTCCGCCATGCTGCCGCTTCCGCTTTCTTCATCGTAGCTTTCTGCCTCAGATGGCAGCAGCGAAGTCTCAACAGTTTTTTTCGAGACTGTCTGCCCTTCCGGCACCAGAAGTTCCAGTAGTCCTTCCTGATAAAGCTGCTCTACCTGTTTTAACAAATTTTCGGTTTCTTTATCCTTGACTCCATGCGCAAATGACAGCGCAGGGATTTTGATACTCTGCAAACCATTTCGCACCGGCCTCCACAGGCTTTCATAATCCGGTTCACTGTCACCATCCTCATCGTCATCATCGTCCTCCCACTCCTCGATCTCGCGTTCCACCTCATAAGACTCTTCAATCAGATTCTCCAGTCTCCGGATCGTTTCTGCCGACCATGGATCAAGATCGCGCACCTCCTGACGGCGCTTGCCATCCTCCGCGACATATGCTTCATACTCACTGATTTCCTCATCCAGGGCATCTGCCGTTTCCGCGCTCAGCCGATCCTCCCGTTCCTCCTGGTTCTGCCGGTCGGCTGCAAGCGTTTCTGCCAGCTTATCTGCTTCTTTTTCATATTTTTTCACCAGTCCCGGCATCTTTTTTAACTCCCGGATCATCTGGTTTGCTTCACGCCGGAATCCGTCTCCATCATAAGCAGAAAGTGCTCTTAAGCCCTCATTCTGGCTGATTCGCTCACTCTCCAGATTTTCACTGATGGATTCCAGGATCTTTTCCAGCTTCCACATGTCCTTAGTCCGCTTCCGATAAGTCTCTGCCATCTCGGTCACAGCTTCCGCCTCCTGGTCCTGGTCCCATAGCTGCTCTGCTTCATCTCCCCTGAAATCCGGATTCCAGATGCCGTACTTCATATAATCCAGAATCTCTTTTTCCAGATATTTTCCATGTCCGTCCGTAACCCGCACAATCTCCTCGGCCTGCGTCTCTTGCAATGCCATGGGATACCAGTTATCCGTTTCCAGATAAGGAGTCAGAAAACCGGCAAAATCTGCTTCGATTTCCTCCCCGCTCTCGTATTCCGCAAACAGCAGACAGTAGTTATCCCAAAGCCCTCTGTGATACTGGCTGAATACCGAATCCATTGCAGAAGATGCTGCCATCTGCAGATACCATCTTGCGCCGGCTGTGCGCGCTGATTCCAGGAGCACGCACAGAAACGCAAAGAGGATCATCATGATCATGCTGACAAACACGGTAACCTGCCCGCCCAGCTCCCGATTCCCGGTCATACGCTAATACACTTCTTTTGACTGAGTTTCAATCTGTTTGAAAATGGTCTCCAGCAATTTCCGGATCTGGGTCTTGAAAATAATCACAAGACCAATGAGCACAACCAGGATCAGGACCACCTCGATCACACCGACTCCATCCTCGTCTGCCCAGAAGGCCCTAAACTCATCAGCAAGACCATTGGCAAATTTCTCTGTTGCTTCATGTTCTTTCCGGTTTTTCATCTGTTCCATATGCTTTCCTCCCTTGTCTTTCGCCGTCATTTGCCGGCAATCTCATTGTTTCTGCATCTGTTTTGTACTTACCCCATTGTCATCATAGCCGGAACCATAATAAAGATCATGACGATCAATAAAAGCAAAAACAGCGGCAGCAGAAGCTTCGTCCCGGCTTCCTCCCCCATTCTCCTGGCAAGATTTTTCCGCATTTCAAAAGCATCCTCCACCTCTGTACGCAAAAGCTCCCGCAGGTTTTTCGTTCCTGTTTTCCGGTTTTGTTCCAGAATACTGCTCAGCTTTAAATAAGGCTGCAGACGGCATCTTCGGCCAAATTCCCGATATGCCGCACCCTCTGATGTTCCGTTTTCCATCTGGTAATAGGTCTGCCGCATTTCTTCATAGACCGGACGTTCCTTTCTGAAATCTGTGTTCTCATAATCATGTACCATACGGCCCCATGCATTGCGCACCGTCATGCCGGCACCTACAAGCACCTGCAGCTTGGAAACCATCTCTGCATAATCCAGAAGCAGCAGCTGTTCCCGCTTTTTCTCCCGTTCCTTCCGCTCTGAATCTTCGCGCAGAACGAAAAGCGCGGCCATCAGGATTCCCAGAAACGGAATCACTCCATAATTTTGTTTTTCCGCCGGCCGGTAAGAAAGCGTTTTTCCCTGATATTCCACAGGGAGTTTCAGGTATGCTTCGTTTTTCTGCTGTTCATCCAGCCGGACAAGCTCTTCAGAAAATGTCCGCAGCAGCCGTTCTTCCTGGCTCCGGGATTTAGGCAGCAATGTGACCGGTATTTCAAAATCCGCCTGAAAATCACCGGTACGAAGCTCTGCCTGCAGCAAAACCTCCTGACGTTTCAGCACCTCGCCTTCAATTATACCTGAGGAAGATAATAGTTCCGGCTCCGAAGAATGCCAGCGGATCTGCACACCGCTTTCTCTCAGATAGGAAGGGAGTACCAGATTTTCTGTCACTGCGTCGAGACTTTCATTCTCTCCCAGTATCTGTTCCCCAAGCTGTTCCATAGCTCCATAAAAGACATCGTCCGCCTCTTCTTTTGTATACACTCGCGGGCTTATTTTTACGGTTACGGTCTGCTCTTCTTCTCCAAGACCGCTCACAATCAGCTCCTGCTCCTTCTGTGTTCCTCCGTAACCCTCCCGCTCCACCAGGCCACCTGCCAGCTGCATGTCCTGCCCCGGCCCAAACCACCTCAGATATCCCCACAGGATCAGACTTACTCCCACGCATGCTGCAGCCGACAGCCGACTTTTTTTCTGTGATCCTCCCGCTTCAGATGATACTCTCTTCTTGTCCATTTCAGAATTTACATGTTTTCTCAATTTCATGCTCACACCTCTATATCCAGAATCCGCTCTGAGAGCCAGAACGCAGTCAGATACAAAATCAGGCACATCGTCATCAGCACCCGTCCCATTCCCGTGCAATACATCTGATCAAAAAATCCCGGTGAGCTTCCTTCCACATAAACAATGATAAAAAACGGAATCATATTCATGATCTTCTGCTCAAACTGACGTGACGTGGTCAGCGTGATGATTTCTTCCTTTACCTGCATCTTATCCCGGATCACTTCTGCCGTATGGCGCATGATACTTCCCAGATCACCTCCTGTCCGCTTTCCAATGCCGAGGACTTCAGCCAGGTTCTGCACATCTTCCAGGCCACTGCGCCCGGCAAACTCCGCAAGCACCTGCTCTACATTCCGGTTTGTGCGGATCTGCTGCACCATGCCGGAAAACTCCCGGACGATCAGTCCCTGCTCCCCATAGAGGAGCCGCAATTCCTCCAGGCTTACCGCCATGGCATTTTCCACGGCATAGCCTGCACTTAAAGAAGCCGCCAGAATGACCATTGCTTCCTTAAACTGCTGTGCCAGCATGCGTTTGCGCCGTTTTAAACGCTGTCTGCGTTCCCGCCATATGAGGATTCCGCAGCACAGCGGAAGCATAAATCCGAATGCCAGCATGCTTCGATAGAAAATATAGGCAAACAATGCACTCACTGCCGCGCCTTTTCCCAATGCCAACAGTACTTCCTGAAATGATAAATGATAGGTACCATAGTCAATTTGCTGCTTACAGGCTGTAACCGGCTGCGTGAAGCTTTTCCTGCCTTGCAAGCGTTCCGACTGCTGTGAGGCTGCCGCGGACGCCCTGCTTTGCGCCGCCCGGGCTCCTGTCCTCATCCGCATCTCCCCTTTCCTCAAACCGGTAAAGCGGATTTAACTGAATCTCGCCCTCCGCGTATCCGGTTACTTCCGTAATTTCCAACACCCGCCGGCTTCTGTCCCTCAGCCTGCCGAGATGCACCAGAATATCGATTGCAGAGGCAATCTGCCCTCGCACCGCAGTCAGAGGAATATCTGCTGCCATGAGCGTCATGGTTTCCAGGCGCGACAGCATATCTCTTGCACTGTTTCCATGTCCGGTGGACAGGCCAAAATGTCCGGTATTCATCGCCTGCAGCATATCCAGGCATTCCTTTCCGCGCACCTCCCCGACAATCAGATAATTAGGTCTCATACGAAGTGATGCACGGATCAGGTCACTGATCTCTACAGCGCCTTCTCCCTCTGCATTGGCTCCGCGGGTCTCCAGACGAACCAGATTGGGAATCTGGGTAATCTGCAATTCTGCGGAATCCTCTATGGTAATAACCCGCTCAGTTTCCGGAATATAGGCAGATAAGGCATTCAAAAATGTAGTCTTGCCGGATCCGGTCCCACCGCTGATAAAAATGTTATACCCGGACCGGACCAGCTTTTCCAGAAAATCAGCGGCTTCACGGGTCAGGGATCCATAACGGATCAGCCGGTCTATGGTAATTGGCTCCGGAAATTTTCGAATCGTCACAACCGGTCCATCCAAGGCAATTGGCGGAAGCACAATGTGCACACGCGAACCATCCTCCACCAGACGTGCATCCGCGATCGGCCTGCTCACATTTACAACACGGTTAATTTTGCTGACGATCTGCTGGATCATATCCTCCAGCTGCTCCACCTGTTCAAAGCTGCGATCCCAGCGTTCCAGCCTGCCGCTCCGTTCCACGAAAATATGATCCTTTCCGTTTACCATAATCTCCGTCACCTCCGGATCATCCACCAGTTCCTGCAAGATATCCAGTCGCCGGAAGCTGTCAAAAAGCCTGTTTTTCAAATCAATCCTCTGTCCCAGGGGCAGATACTGCCGCTCTGCCACTCCGGCAACGGCCTGTTCAATGCAGTCATACAGTTCGTCATCCCCAATCTGCTCAAAACCACTCAGCGCCTCCCGCACCTCGCTGCGCAGCTCGTCCAGCAGTTTCTTTGCATGGACCGTTTCCTCCGTATTCTCCACCAGCTTCACCATCCCCTTCTTCCCATTTTTCGCTGCTGCACCTGTTTTGCAGCGCAGGCTTCGTTTTGGCCCAGGTACCGGCGCTATCTTAATTCCCGGACAAAATCTCCCAGATCACTCCATAAAAGCTGTTCCAGATAGCTTTCCCTGGCTGGAAGCGGCCCCGGTTCCGGGAGCTTTAAAAACCGCAGCTTTTCCCAGACTGCACTGCGTCCTGACCGGTTCAGATATGTTTTCCATTCTTCCAGCTTTGCCGTAGATACTACATCATCTTTTACCGGTACATAGACCACATCACAAATGCCAAGAAGTTCTTCTGAACCTCCGCAAAATCCTCCCACATCCAGGATCAGCTCTTCGTAAGTTCCATCCGCTGCGATCCGCTGCACTAGTCCGGAAAACACCTCCTGGCGGATTCCATTCTTATCCTCTGCATAAGTCACCGGAGGAATATAGTCCAGCTCCCCCCAGTTGTAGGTAACACTTCCCAGGCGTACTGAACTGTACTCGCGCTGGGTATAATAATAAAGCAGATCGGAAAGACCGCCTGTATACACGGTCCCTGTCAATGCAGAAAGACCGGAAAATTCTTCCAGTGTGATATAAAGCACCTTTTCCTCCCGGGCCAGTACCTGCCCCAGCGTCAGCGCAAAACTGGTTTTTCCGCACCGTCCGATTGGTGAATATACTCCTGTGATCCTGCTACGTCTGCCTGCGGCTGTCATGAGTACCGGAATCTCCTGTGGCCGATACCAGGACATTACTTCCCTCAGAAGATCGTCCGATGCCTGATATTTATAAACCACGGCCTCGCCCTCTTCAGCCACCCCATTCTCACTAAGCCACACAACCTGCGCTGCCGGGATCCCGTCAAGCTGCTCCTTCTCTACTCCGCTGCCAGCCAGCAGCAGATCAATTTTCTCGCGCGCTGCAAACTCTTTTAGTTTTTCCAGACTGGTAAAAGCGACCACCTGGAACGGAACCTGACTTCTCTGATTCACGAACTCTGCCAGACGGTCTGCATACCGGGAGTCTGCATCGTAGACTGCCATAATCTTTTTCATCATCTTCCCCCTTTTCATCATTCCCATGTGTTCTCACGGTCAGCGCAAACAAGTGCGCAGACCTACTGAACAGTTACCCCAAAACCACACCAGGAAAGGAACAAATACCCCAGCACACCGGCCGCCAGGCAAACTGCAAACGGGATATGATGAACCGCCTGCGGCTGATCCAGGGAATCATATGGCTGAATGTTCCGGCTGGCAGTCACCATTTCTACATAACGTTTCATATAATTAAACCGCTCTGCTGCCACACCGTAGCGTTTCATTCTCCACAGGCTCCATACGGCTCCTGTCAAAAACCCCAGCGCTATCGCGTAAAATCCCGGCAAAGGACCAAGATAACCGCCAATCACAGCCATCAGCTTACCATCCCCTGCGCCCATAACACGAAAACGGAACAGGCACATTCCTGCTGCCAGAAATAATACTGCACCGAAAAAAAATGCAGAGCCTCTATGCAGCACACCGGCAACAGTCAGCAGCCAAAGCCAGTAATTCCTTACCTTTCCATATTTCAGATCCGTCCACGCACACACCATTACACCTGCGCATAATATCAGATGTTCTGTCCCATATTCTACGAGATACCACCACCTTTTCCGGCACATACCTGTCTCAAATACCAGGCTGCTGCCTGCTGTAAAATCCATCATGAAAATTCTGCCGAAACGGCTGAGATCATACATTGATATCCGGCAGGCGCTGCCATAGCTTAAGCGGCGCTGCCAGACTTCGCATCAGACCGATGCGTTGATTGTGGACTTATCATACCGGAGATCAGTATTTCCGTCAATATACACATCCTGCATAAAACGACAAAGTTCGACTGTATGATCCGGCTTCTAAGCCGGCACCTGCTCTCTCCAAATAATTGGACATCATCCTGTGAAGATGTTATACTGAAGCTATCGGAATCAAGAAAAGGAGTACCATCACCATGAATGAATTATATGAAGCCATTGAAGCAAAGATCAAAGCATCCGGATACCCGCGTGAAATCTCCGGTGAAGCCGTCTACAACGACATCTGCGATCAGATCGAAGGAAAAGAAAACGGAGATTATGTTGTTCTCTCCAAATTTGAAGAGGATGTGGTATTTGAATATCACATCACCATTTCCGACGAAGCATTTAATCTGGGTATCCTCACCATGCGCACCCCGGAAGGTATATTTGAAACCGACTTCGATGAGTAACTGCCGCTCTGCGTTCCACACCGTCTGGCCAAAGACCAGGCGGTATTTTTTTGCGCATCTTAGGACATTTTGACGAAAAACTTTGTTTTTGATCCATTTATTTTGGTTGACGTGAACAATCTGTCGTGATAGAATGAACTTAGTTCAATTTTTTAAACCAAAGGAGGTTTGTATGGCGGACTCCAAAGAACTACAGGAACTGTTTCACAGCTGTATGCCGCTGTTTATCGCCCTCGGAGATGAGGTCCGCTTAAACATCATCGAAGCATTGTGCATTGCCTCCCAGAACGGTCACACGGAAGGGCTGAACGTCAACGAGATCACCCGGCAGACCAATCTGTCCAGACCGGCTATCTCACATCATTTAAAGATCATGAAAAGCTGCGGACTGGTAGAAGTTACCCAGTCCGGTACTTCCAATTACTACCGTCTCACCTTTATGGACTGCACAAGGCAGCTGATGAAACTTGGCTACCTGGTCGAAGAAATCTTCAGCCAGAAACCGTAATAAACGCGTATATTTTTTCCATGTATTCCAGATACTACATTCCAAAAGGAGTGTAAAGCTATGAAAAACAACAGACCATTCTTCCCTGGCCGCCACCAGGCATCAGCCGGGGAAAACCTGAAACTGAAGGCAGAAATCCATCAGACCCAGCAAAAAATGGAATCCCTGTTAAACCAGTTCGATCAGGTGACAGAGCCACCACTGATCGACTGCTGTATCTACGAGCTGAATGCAGTCTGGCTCCGCTATCAGTTTCTGCTCCGGCGCTTCAAGCTTCTGGAACGGCTGGATTTTTAAAAAACGAAACTATGTAATCAGGAGGACTTGATATTTATGGCATCATGGTATGACAAAGCAGTTTTTTATCACATTTACCCGCTGGGTATGCTGGGGGCGCCATTCGTCAACACCGAAGACGCCGCAGCCGACCGCTTTCTGGAACTGAACCAATGGGTTGCCCACATGGAAGCCACAGGCTGCACCGCCCTTTACATCGGACCGCTCTTTGAGTCCTCCTCCCATGGCTACGACACCCGGGATTACAGGCTTGCAGACCGCAGGCTTGGCACAAACGAAGGCTTCCGCCATTTCACGAGACTCTGCCATGAGGCAGGCATCAGGGTAGTCGTAGACGGAGTATTTAACCACACCGGCCGCGAGTTTTTCGCATTCCGGGATATTCAGAAGAACCGCGAAGGTTCCCGCTACTGCGGCTGGTACAAGGGCGTGAACTTTGGCTGGAACAGCCCTTACAACGATGGTTTCGGCTATGAAGCATGGCAGGGACATTTCGAGCTGCCCTGTCTGAATCTGCAGAATCCGGAGGTAAAGCAGTATCTGTTCGATGTCATCCGCTTCTGGATTTCCGAATTTGACATTGACGGCATCCGTTTAGACTGCGCCAATGTCATGGATTTCGGATTCATGCAGGAGATGCGCACCCAGACCGCTTCCATGAAGCCGGATTTCTGGCTCATGGGCGAGGTGATCCACGGGGAATACGGCCGATGGGTGAACGATGGCATGCTGCATTCCGTTACCAACTACGAATTACATAAGAGCCTGTACTCCGGGCTCAATGACCACAACTTCTTTGAGATTGCCCACAATGTGCGGAGACTGGAAGCCATTGGCACCAGGCTTTACACCTTCCTGGACAATCACGATGAAAACCGCATTGCCAGCAAGCTAAACAAAAAAGCACATCTGCCGCTGGCATGGACACTGCTCTTCACCCTTCCGGGCATTCCTTCCATCTATTATGGAGGCGAGTGGGGGCTGGAAGGCATGAGGACCCGCGAAAGCGATGCAGCCCTGCGTCCCTGCATCACCCTGAAAGAGGGCGAAGCAAAGCACAGTGATCTTACGGACCTGATCGCAAAGCTGGCCCGCATCCACACGGAAAATCCGGAGTTTCACGGCGGACGCTATCAGGAACTGCTGCTCACCAACCGGCAGTACGCCTTCGCCAGACATGCCCAGGGAAGTATCTGCATCACCGCAGCCAACAGTGATGACCAGGAAAGCCGCCTTTCTATCCCAGTCCCGCTGCAGGCTTCCCAGGCAGAAAATCTGATGGACGGCTCCATCATTCCAGTTGAGAACGGAACATTAAATCTTACATTACCGGGCAACAGCAGTGTTGTCTTAAAGATCAGGGAGGATTGACCTTATGGCAGTCAGAGATAAGAAAAAGCAGACCGAGACCGGCTTTATCACCGCCGGTGACCGTTACCTGTTCGGAGAAGGTACCCACTATGAGATCTACAACAAACTCGGCGCCCACCCGAAAACCTTCGATGGCAAAGACGGCTATTATTTTGCGGTATGGGCTCCACACGCTGCATCTGTCAGCGTAGTAGGTGACTTTAATAACTGGGATCCCGATGCCTGCCCTATGCAGGTGTTGGAAACCTCCGGCATTTACGAGCGCTTTATTCCCGGCATCAAACCGGGCGAGCTTTATAAATTTGCCATCACTACCCAGACCGGCAAGGTCATTTTTAAGGCTGACCCGTTTGCCCAGTACGCCGAATACCGGCCTGGCACGGCATCCATTACTGCCTTCAACGACACGTTCCGCTGGACGGATGGCACCTGGGTACAGAAACGTGAAAACACCAACCCGCGCGAGGCGGCCATGAGCATCTATGAGGTACACCTGGGCTCCTGGAAAAAGAAAAACCGCCCGGAAAAGGACGGCTATTATACCTATAAGGAAGCTGCCGCCGAGCTGGCCGCCTACGTGAAGGAGATGGGCTACACCCATGTAGAACTGATGGGGATTGCAGAGCATCCGTACGATGGCTCCTGGGGTTATCAGGTAACCGGCTATTATGCTCCCACCTCCCGCTATGGCACCCCGGAGGAATTCAAATATTTTGTAAACTATATGCACAAAAAAGGCATCGGCGTCATCCTGGACTGGGTTCCGGCCCACTTCCCGCGGGATGCCCACGGCCTTGCTGATTTTGACGGACAGGCGCTCTTTGAGTACGCAGACCCGCGCAAGGGCGAACACCCGGACTGGGGTACCAAAGTCTTCGACTATGAGAAGCATGAGGTTTCCAACTTCCTCATTGCCAACGCCCTCTACTGGATCGAGCAGTTTCATGTAGATGGCCTGCGCGTGGATGCGGTAGCTTCCATGCTCTATCTCGACTACGGACGCAAGGATGGCGAGTGGGTGCCAAACCGGTACGGCGGCAACCAGAATCTGGAAGCCATTGAATTTTTCCGTCACTTAAACACGGTTGTGGTCCAGCGCGGCCACGGCTCCATGGTCATTGCCGAGGAATCCACTGCATGGCCGTTAGTCACACACGACCCGAAGGAGGGCGGGCTGGGCTTCACCTTTAAATGGAACATGGGCTGGATGCACGATTTCCTGGAGTATATGAAGCTGGACCCATACTTCCGCAAATTTAATCACCATAAGATGACCTTCGGTCTCACCTACTTTAACAGCGAGAACTTTATTCTGGTACTTTCCCATGATGAAGTGGTCCACTTAAAATGTTCCATGATCAACAAAATGCCCGGCCTCTTTGGTGATAAATTTGCCAATCTGAAAGCCGGCTACACCTTCATGCTGGGACATCCGGGCAAGAAGCTTCTGTTCATGGGACAGGATTTCGGCCAGCTTCACGAGTGGGATGAAAAGGTTAGTCTGGACTGGCACCTGACTGAGGAAGACCTGCATAAGGACCTGCAGAATTATGTGCGCGACCTGTTACATATTTATCAGAAATACCCGGCACTTTATGAATCCGATGATGACTGGGACGGTTTTTCCTGGATCAATGCCAACGACGGAGACCGCAGCATTTACAGCTTCGTGCGCTACGCGAAGAACCACAAAAAGAGTCTCCTGTTCGTATGTAACTTCACACCGGTAGCACGGCCGGATTACCGGGTCGGCGTTCCGAAACGCGGCAATTATACCGTAATCCTTGATAACGAGCACGGTTCTTACAAAACCGGAGAGAAGGCTCCGGTCTTAAAAGCAGTCAAATCCGAGTGCGACGGCCAGCCATATTCCGTATCCCTGCCGCTGCCAGCATACGGAACTGCAATCCTTCGCTTCTCATAACACCCAACAACCGGATACCGTCAGCAGCGGATACAAACAGGCCTCGCATTTCGTTAAAATATTATCACAAAGTTGGTGACATTCTTCCAGCTTTGTAGTAAAATAAGAACCGACCTATTGATGATCCGATTAGCAAACCTGACGGCAAGCATCAGTAACACAATTAAGGAAGGAGAGTTTCGTATGGCAAGAGCATTAATTTCCAAAAACGCGACCAAAAGTGTCTATCGCGATGGCGATAAAGCAGTAAAAGTTTTCTGCAAGGGTTTCCCGAAAGCAGAGGTTTTAAACGAAGCTTTGATTAGCGCACGAGTTGAGGCCATTGGCGGCATCAACATTCCGTCCGTTCAGGCAGTCTCTGTCGAAGAAGACGGCTGCTGGTCCATTACCAGAGACTACATCGAAGGAAAGACACTCACAGAACTTATGAAGGAAAATCCGGATAAGCGCGATGAATATCTGAATCAGATGGTTGAACTGCAGCTGATGATTCATTCCAAGACCTGTCCATTACTGAACAAGTTAAAAGACAAAATGGCGCGGCAGATCTCTGAGATGGAAGAATTAGATCCTGTCAACCGTTACGATCTTCTTACCCGCCTTGACAGCACCCCGAAGCACATCAAACTGTGCCATGGAGATTTCCAGCCAGACAACATCATCGTGAAGGAAGACGGCACCATGTATGTAGTTGACTGGGTTCACGCAACCCAGGGCAATGCCAGCGCAGATGTAGCCAGAACCTATCTTCTGTTCTGTCTGTCCGATCAGGCAGCAGCAGACAAGTACATGGATCTGTTCTGCGAGAAAACCGGTACCGCCAAACGCTATGTACAGCAGTGGCTGCCTCTGGTAGCCGCAGCACAGCTCACGAAGAAACGTCCGGAAGAACAGGAACTGCTTCAAAGCTGGCTGAACGTATGTGATTATCAGTAGGTCAAAAGATAAGGGTCTTGCCGATTGCGGTAAGGCCCTTTTTGATATATACTAAGAGATGTGACGCTGCCGTACCGCACGTATGCGGCAGTCCGACGCAAGTACCATACGCATACCCGCCAAAGGAGGACAATCATGCAGACTATTTTAGTATGCGACGACGATAAAGAAATCGTTGATGCGATAGATATTTACCTGACCGGCGAAGGCTTTCACATCTTGAAAGCCTATGACGGTTACGATGCTTTGAAAATTTTAGAAACAGAACATGCTGACCTTATGATCATCGATGTCATGATGCCGGGCCTGGATGGCATACGCACCACGTTAAAGGTACGTGAGACCAGCAGTATCCCCATCATTATCCTCTCCGCGAAATCCGAAGATTCCGACAAGATCCTTGGCTTAAACATCGGTGCAGATGATTACCTGTCCAAACCATTTAACCCGCTGGAGCTGGTTGCCCGCGTCAAATCCCAGCTTCGCCGTTATACACAGCTCGGCAACTTAAACCAAAGCAGCAATGAAAACGTATACAAATGCGGCGGCCTTACCATCAACGATGATACCAAGGAAGTATTTGTGGATGACGAACCAATTAAACTGACTCCCATCGAATACAACATTCTGCTACTGCTCACAAAAAATGCCGGCAAGGTTTTCTCCATCGATGAGATCTACAAGCAGATCTGGAACGAGGAGGCCATTGGTGCCGACAACACGGTTGCCGTACATATCCGCCACATCCGCGAAAAGATTGAGATCAATCCGCGGGAGCCGCGCTACTTAAAGGTAGTCTGGGGCGTTGGCTACAAAATCGAAAAACAGTAGGAGCTGCCCATGAGACTGAAAGATTATTCCATGCGGATCAAAAAGAACATTGCTGTGTTTCTGCACATCCTGTTTTTGTTCATGGCTATTCTCTCCATCAGCGTTATGTACTTAAACACGAATATTGGTTCCGGCATGTCCTGGATCCTAGACCGCAAATATGATGATTCCGCAGCCTTTCGCCAGCAGTTCCAAGCGGATCTGGATCACGTTTTCAAATATGTTGCCTACCGCGACGTCTTTGAGACAGACGGCAATCTGGATCTCTCCAAAGAAATGTTTGCCGTCAGCCGCGACAACGGCCCGGAGATCACCTACACTCTGGAAGAGGTCCTGCGTTACGCCAAAAGCCAGGGATTTTACTTAAATGACCAGTTTGAGGTCGTCAATGATCTCTTTATCTATGATGATGCCTCCACAACAAAAGACCAGCTGGTATACTGGCGCGCCTACGATCCCAACGCCACCTTAAAGGAACCGGGCGATGCGTTCTCTTCCCTGCTGGATCTGTCCCGGGAGGTATTAAACTGCTTAAGTGAATATTACATTGTAAACTACCGTCTGCTGTCGAATCCGTCCAACTTCCGATTCCGGATCGATTATCTGGATGATGAGACTGTAGTCTCAGAGTATTCCAACGCAGGAGATTTGACCGATGCCCAGTTAAAGTCCCTGGGCCGTTATTGCTCTGTGGACAGCAGTTCCATTCTCATTGACAGCAATCTGGATGAACTTCCCAAAAATGTCATGGCCCAGCTGGAGCAGCTGAACGCAAATGACGCAGACCGGTACCACATGACGGTTGCCGTAGATACCCAATATAATGCAGACGATGTATACGCCCGGCAGGCCGCCGATTACCGCCATCTGCGCAGCCGCTTCGTTGAGGCCATGTTTAGCCTGACTATCGGCATCATTGGCTGCCTGGTGACACTGTACTACCTGATCCTGGTATCCGGTTACCGCACAGAAGACCGTACTAGTCCGTACCTGCATGGCTTTGACATGATCACCACCGAAAGCGGGATCCTGCTGACAGCAGTCAGCACCATGTTCATGCTATTTCTGGGAGAGAAGATTGGTTATCCGCTGATCCATCTTGTTGCCCGGACTGAAGACTGGGGCTTTGCCGAGCGGATGATGCGGGCCATGATCATCTACGGCTGCTGTATGACCGGCGCATTCAGCATGCTGCGGCGCTACAAGAGCCGCCAGCTGTGGGCAAACAGTATGCTTCACCATTTCCGCCAAAATCTGAACCTGTATTTTGCAGAGCATACCTACTCCCGGCGGCTCTTCTGCCTGTTTACTGCCTTTCTTGCGGCAGAAGCCATCGGCATCAGCCTGATCGCTGTATGTGTCTGCTTCCGGTCCCATATGTCCGCAAAGATTATCGGCATCATCACGCTCCTCCTGTTGGTCGGTCTGGATTACAAGACCTTTCACCGACTGTTCCTGCAGTCCCAGCAGGAAGACCAGATTGCAGATGCCATCACAAAAATTGCGGGCGGTGACACCAGCTATCAGATGAATCTGGCCGGTCTGGAGGGAAAGGAACTGAGAGTCGGCAACATGATCAACAGCATCGGAACCGGACTGGAGCGTGCCCTTCAGGAGCAGGTCAGGAGCGAACGCTTAAAAGCCGATCTGATCACAAACGTATCCCACGATATCAAGACCCCGCTCACTTCTATTATTAACTATGTAGACCTGCTGAAGAGGGAACAGATTCCGGGGGAACGCGCCCGGGAATACTTAAAAGTCCTGGATCAGAAATCCCAGCGTTTAAAAAATCTGACCGAAGACCTGGTGGAAGCCTCCAAGGCAAGCTCCGGAAATGTCAAGCTGGAGATGACCACTCTGGACATTGTAGAAATGATCTGGCAGACCAACGGCGAATTTGAAGAGAAATTTGCTACCCGAAGCCTGGAGTTGGTGTCCACACTGCCGGAAAGCAGCATTCTCATCGAGGCAGATGGGCGCCACCTCTGGCGTGTCCTCGAAAATGTCTACAACAACGCGTTCAAATACGCCATGGAACACACCCGGGTCTACACTGACCTGAAACTGAAAGACGACAAAGTTTACTTTACGATTAAAAACATATCCGCAAACCCGTTAAACGTACAGGGTGATGAACTTACTGAGCGATTTGTCCGCGGAGATGTCTCCCGCACCACCGAAGGAAGCGGCCTCGGCCTCTCCATTGCCCAGAGCCTCACAAAGCTCCAGGGTGGAACCTTCGAGATCTTAATTGATGGAGATCTGTTCAAGGTGCGCGTGGGATTTGGGATTAAAAAACCAGATCAGACGGCATGAGCTATCTGAGTTCAAAAAAGACGCAGGTCACATATTTTGTGACTTGCGTCTTTCTTGTATTTACGATTCTATATACTCTTACGCATTCTTTACCTGCGCGTTCTTCACACACTTCTTCTGAAACAGTTCCTTCCCGGATGTGTACACAATGATGATACCCAGTACCATTAACAGGATCGCAATGATCAGCTGTAAGCCTTCTACCATGAAGACTGCGGTACCTGCACCGAAAGCATGTACCAGGGCGATGGTTCTCTCAACCAGTGCGGTAAAGGTAACGCACAGCATGATGATGAGCGGTGGGAACAGGGTTTTGTTCTCTCTTCCGGTTACCTTTAAGAATACACACAGGGTGATGAGTACCAGAGCACTTAACAGCTGGTTTGCACTGCCGAACAGCGGCCAGATGTTGGAATAACCAATCTTGGTTAAGATAAAGCCACAGGCCAGGGTTACCACAGTGGAAAAGTACTTATTGCAAAGAAGCTTTCTCCAGCCCTCTGCATGCTCCATATCATCAGCAGAGAACAGTTCCTGGAAGGACATACGTCCGATACGTGCCACGGAATCCAGGCTGGTTAAAGCCAGGGCAGATACACACATGGTCATAAAACACTGTGCTACATAAACCGGGATACCAAACATCTCCAGGAAGCCTGCAACACCTGCAGAGAAGATCTGGAACGGAGTTCCGGTTGCTGCGGTACCATCTGCTGCAGCTGCCGCACCGGCTACACATAATGCCAGAACAGCCAGCAGGCTCTCTAATACCATGGCGCCATAACCAACCTTCAGCATATCCTTCTCATTGGAAACCGTCTTGGAAGAGGTTCCGGAAGATACCAGGCTGTGGAATCCGGAAACCGCGCCGCACGCTACGGTTACAAACAGGATCGGGAACATATCGCCCATCTTGGCATTCTTAAATCCGGTGTAAGCCGGAAGGTTCATGGTCGGATGCGCAACCACCAGGCCAACAACAGCACCGATGATCATGCCTGCAAACATGAAGGTAGTCATGAAATCACGCGGCTGCATTAAGAGCCACATCGGCATAACAGCTGCCAGGAAGATGTAAGCAAAGGTCAGATAAGACCAGGTGTCTTTACCAGCTACAACCGGGAATGACATACCGATTGCAAATGCTGCAACGGTGCATGCCAGTCCGGCCAGAGTCTCTTTCCAGCCGGTCAGATGAAGATGCTTCTGAATGACACCAAATACCATGGCAAATACAATGAACATCAGGGAGATGGAACCTGCCGCGCCGTTGGTCTGTGCCGCCGGGGAAAGGGAGGTCACACCATCTGCTACAGTGTAAGCATTGAACGTACCTGCAACCATATCAGCGAATGCTGCGATAACAATTAAAGTAAACAGCCAGCAGAACAGAAGGAACAGCTTCCGTCCGGTCCTGCCGATGTATTTCTCGATCAGAAGTCCCATGGACTTACCTTCATTCTTGACACTGGCATACAGTGCGCCGAAGTCGGTTACCGCACCGAAGAAGATGCCGCCAAGGATAACCCACAGAAGCACCGGAACCCATCCGAATGCAGCTGCCTGAATGGCACCGGTGACAGGGCCTGCGCCTGCGATGGAGGAAAACTGATGTGCGAAAACAGTCCAGCCGTCGGTCGGCACATAATCCTGTCCATCCTCTAAAGCAACTGCCGGGGTCTTGGCCTTCGGGTCGATCCCCCATTTCTTTGCCAGCCAGCGGCCGTAAAACGTGTATCCGCAGAACAGACACACAGCTGCGATTAATACTATAACAAGTGTATTCATAATGATCTCTCCTCTCAAAACCATAACGCGGAAAAAAGAAAAACCTCCGTCCTCCCGCAGAATTTTCCGCAGGAAGACGAAGGCATATATGCTAATCATAAAATACGCGCTCCGCGTTACCACTTCCCTTGCTGACATTCCATCAGCCTCTCTGACCATATCCTCCGTCTCTCAGTCCGGATGAATACGAGCCCTGTTAACGGTGGGTTTCCGTACTGTCTTACTGTCTGCTTTCACCTGGTATCACCAGCGTTACTTTTCGCATTTCAGACAATCTGCTTGCAGGGGATAACTCCTTTGCCGCGCTGCTTCCTCACACCGGCCGGAAGCTCTCTGAAAACGCATCTGACAAAAAAGCCTTGTCCTGTTCAACGCATTTGGATGTGAATCTTTGAATATCTGCCATTATAGTACCATTATTTCATTTGTCAATTATTTTTTCGAAAAGTTTTTGATTTGGTACAATTTGAAAGTTTTCACTCCCAATTTTCATCCAACAGAAAATCACGGATGTTTCGATGCTTAATTCCATTACGGCTCATATCAAATTCATCCATGGAAACCACATATTTGGGGAAATTATCCCGTACCGTATCATATACCCCAAACTCCCGCTGTATCGTTTCTTCCGATGCAAGCAAATAGGTCACCTGAATGTAGAGTTTCTCCCCTCGCTTATCACAGACAAAATCTATTTCCTTATCCTGATTTTTGCCGACCGTAACATGATATCCGCGGCGGAGCAGTTCCAGATATACAATGTTTTCAAGCGTCAGATTAATATCCTTTGCATTTCCTCCAAACATCGCTTCCCGGATTCCATGATCCGCAATATAATACTTTTCATTGGAAGCAAGAATCTGCTTGCCTTGCACTTCCTCACGCTTCACTTGATAAAACAGATAAGCATCACAGCAATACCGGATATAATTCAGAATCGTCTCCGGCGCAACCGTCCGCTGTTCACTCTTAAGAAACTTTGCAAGAGACGATGCCGAAAATGTATTTCCGACATTGGCCATTACATAGGCCATGATCCGCTCCAGTAAATCCACATCCCGGATTTTATTCCGCTTTACAATATCCTTCAGCTGCACAGAGTTAAACAAATCCTGCAAGTATTGTCTGGACGGCTCATCCGCATAACGAATGTTGGCCAGATATGGCATTCCTCCGTACAAAATATATTGCTGAAAGCTTTTCTGAACCGTTTCCTCCGGAAAAACAGAATGATAAAGTTCCAGAAATTCAGCAAATGAAAATGGATAAACAATAAATTCCACATAACGCCCAGCTAGATAAGTAGCCAGTTCTCCAGAAAGGAGTTTTGCGTTAGAACCTGTAATATAAATATCGCAATCCAACGCAACACGGAACGAATTGATACACTTTTCCCAGTCCTTTACTTCCTGAATCTCATCAAAAAACAGATAAATTTTTCCATCTATCCCGGCTGAACGGCTGCTGATCTCATCGTACAATGCTTTCGCAGTCTGCAGATGCGTATATCTCATATCCTCAAAATTAATAGAAATAAACTGAGATGAACTCACCCCGGAATCTATCAGCTCCTGTTTAATCAGTTCCAGCATTACCGACTTTCCGGAACGGCGGATACCTGTCATGACTTTAATTAGGTCCGTTCCGATAAACGGTCGTATGCGTTTCATATACATTTCGCGTTTCACCATAAATATTATGCCTCCTTTCCTGTCCCTGATAATAGTATAGCACATTTATAATTGATAAATTCATATAAAAATATGATTTTATAAGTTATAACTGATAAAATATCTAATTTTATTTATTTCATCAGTTATATCTTTCAAATGGTTGTATGCACAAAAAGCCGGAAAACCATCTCTGATTTTCCGGCTCAACTCCATTGCCTCAAATGATTCTGTTTTAGAAAATTCTCCATCCGCAGATAAAGTTATTTGCCCACCAGGAGCTTAAGGATCGATGAACGACTTTACCGTTACCGGAGGAGGCATCAATAACCGTTCCGCCGCCTGCCACGATTCCTACATGGCCGCTTACAACGATGATATCACCGGCACGCAGATTAGAGAAGCTGCTGATCCTGGTGTATCTTCCCGCGTTTCTCCATCCGGAAGAAGTCATGTAGCTCTGACGCACGCCAACCTGGTTTAAGCACCAGTACACGAAACCGGAACAGTCAAAGGAGTTCGGTCCCTTGGAGCCCCATACATACGGACAGCCAAGCTTGGAGCTTGCCACCGCCAGAAGCGCACTCGCGCCGCCGCTGGCACCACCGGTATTCGGAACAGCAGTGCTGCCGGAATTGCCCTTGCTTCCGCCATTTGAATTATTTTTTCTGTTGTTTTTGCTGTTGTTTTTACTGGTATTCGTCTTCGGCTGGGCCGGTGCTTTCTTCGCATCTCCGCCGGTCAGCTTTGCCATGGTCATGACACCGACCGTACCATCCGCACTCAGTCCATTCGTGCGCTGGAACAGCTTGACCGCATCCTCGGTCACCTCACCATAGTAACCGGTCACATTGGCAGATTTCAGATATCCCAGCTTACTGAGCAGGTTCTGTACCCGCTGGATGTTATCACCGCTGTCTCCAAGGGCCAGACCGTTCGGAACCGCGTCAGAACTGTTTAACGCCACACGGGTAGCCGGTCCCAGATAACCATCTACAATCTGGTCATTGCGGGACTGGAACTGTTTGACTGCAATAATCGTATCATTTCCGTAGCTGCCATCCGGCTCGGTGGTCATATATCCCAGCTCCTTCAAACGCTTCTGGGCTGCCAGAACCAGATCGCTCTTCTCTCCGTAAGCCAGCATATTTGCCTTCACATCCTCACTGTAGAGGAGGTTCATGGTTTTTCTTCCGACCTTACCATCCTGCTCCAGGCCGTTCACGCTCTGCATCTTCATAACCGCCGTTTCGGTATCATCTCCAAAGCTGCCTGTCACCTCGCTGTCGCTGGCCAGATAGCCAAGCTCATACAGACGGCTCTGGATACGGGTAATATCGGTACCCTCATCGCCCTTCTGGGCTGCATAATACTTGGCATCCGGGGAAAGAATCGCCTCCAGGGTATCCGGACCGATGATACCGTCCTGTGCCAGCTTGTTCTGGCGCTGATAGATCTTGACTGCACTCTGGGTCACTTCCCCGTAATAATCCGTCGGTTCATCGTTATCCATAAAGCCCAGATCCATCAGGCGCTGCTGCAGCTTTAAGACGATCGGGTGTTTTTCACCGATACGCAGATAATCCGGGATCGGCTCACTGTACTCTGCGTCCACGCCCTCAACAGACGGAAGCAGCGGACCGTCCGGCGACAGCGCCATAACGGTCTCATCTGCCGCGGTCTGCGGCAGAGTCTCCTCCATCAGGACCAGATTCTCCTCGGTGCTCTCACTCTCTGCCTGTTTTGCGGTCTGGGATGTACCGCAGCCCGCCAGCATGCTCATAGCCAGAAGCGCTGCACCAAAGCACTGTACTCTTCTTTTCCAGCTTCTATGTATATTTACAGTTGTCAAAATTCTGACCTCACTTCCTGTGTAAATGACAAAGGGGTTCCTCATTCCGAACCCCCCTGTTGACCTTATTTTCGCGACCGGCACCACTCAATTTCCTCGCCGTTCGCTATATTTTATCACAGTTCACAATTTCTGTGAAGCCTTAACCTGTTTTTGACCTTTTGATTACTTTCAGCCGCGTAAACTCCTCGCGGTCCTTCTCCTCCAGCGCATTCCCGATCGTTGTTACCAGATTCTGGTATGTCGGAATGGTAATGTTCTTCAATGCATTGGCCCGCTTCTGGGTCTTTCTGATGCTGGAGGCCAGACGGTAGGCCGAGTTTTCCACCATGGAAAGCTTTACCGTCAGCTCCTTCACCTTTTCAAAATGCATCCGGGCCTCATCCAGCGCCGGACTGGTGCTAAGAAAAGCGTAACCCGGTGTCAGAGGCACCGGCTCATGCTGCACCAGCGGAATCTCCGTTCCCATGATGCTGCGGGTCTTGATGCGGATCGTATCGTCCACCGGAATCGTCCCAGCAATATCCTGGATAAAACCGATTCCCAGCTCGATATTGGCTTTCTGTAAAGCCTTATATGCCTCAGTAAAGGTCGTGTCGATCTCTGCCTGGATGTCCTTTGCCTGATCGATCAGCCCCATCAGCTCCCGCAGGAGGATGTTCCGCTTCTTGTCCATCAGCTCATAGCCCTGGCTGGCCAGCGCAAGGGAATTCTTCGCCAAAATAAGGTTTCCCTTTGTCGGGAAAGTATTCAGATTCATACGGATCCCTCCTTACTCTGCATCCACCAGCTCCCCGTTCTCATCCAGCTTTGTTGCCTTATAGTACTGCGCAAGAAGCTTCGTATCGATCCGGTCCAGTTCCTCCTTCGGAAGCAGGCCCAGAAGCTGCCAGCCAATATCCAGCGTGGTAATGATGTTCCGGTTATCATGCGGATCCTGGCCCACAAAACGATGCTCAAACTCCCGGCCAAATACCAGATATTTTTTATCCAGCGGTGACAGCTCATCCTCACCGATGACCGATGCCAGCGCTCTTGCATCTCCCACCTTTGCATAGCAGGAGAACAGCTGGTTTGCCACTGCCTGATGATCAGCCCGGGTGTAGCCTTCACCGATGCCGTCCTTCATCAGACGGGACAGGCTCGGCAGTACGTTGATCGGCGGGTAGACTGACTGGCCGTTTAACTCCCGGTCCAGAACAATCTGCCCCTCGGTAATGTAACCGGTCAGGTCCGGGATCGGATGGGTGATATCATCGTTCGGCATCGTCAGGATCGGAATCTGGGTTACGGAGCCATTCACACCTCTTACAATGCCTGCGCGCTCATAAAGCGCTGCCAGCTCACTGTACAGGTATCCCGGGAAGCCCTTTCGGGACGGGATCTCACCCTTGGAAGAGGATACCTCACGCATAGCCTCCGCAAAGGATGTCATATCCGTTAAAATGACCAGAATGTGCATGTTTTTCTCAAAGGCCAGATACTCAGCCAGCGTCAGCGCGCATTTCGGCGTGATCAGACGCTCCACCACCGGGTCATTGGCCAGATTCATGAACATGGCCACATGAGAGGAAACGCCGCTTTCCTCAAAGGTCCGGCGGAAAAACTCTGCCACATCGTGCTTCACGCCCATGGCAGCAAAGACAATTGCAAACTGTTCGTCAGAGTCATCCCCCAGAGATGCCTGCTGCACGATCTGCGCCGCCAGCTGATCATGCGGAAGTCCGTTTCCGGAAAAGATCGGCAGCTTCTGTCCCCTGATCAGGGTCATCAGACCGTCAATGGCAGAAATTCCGGTACGGATATAATTTCGCGGATATTCACGGGTCACCGGGTTTAAGGGCTTGCCATTTACATCCAGCATCCTCTCCGGCAGAATCTCTCCCAGTCCGTCGATCGGCTCACCGATTCCGTTCATGGTACGGCCCAGCATCTCCGTTGACACGCCAAGCTCCATCGGATGACCCGTCAGGCGGGTGTGTACATTTTTTAAGCCCATACCCTCGGTACCCTCAAATACCTGGATCACAGCCTTGTCCTCATACACCTCAATAATGCGGCCCAGCTTGCGTTTATTTCCATCCACGGTCATTTCCACGATCTCATCGTAAGCTGCGCCGGAAACGCCCTCCAACACCACCATAGGGCCGTTGATCGCACTTAAACCCAAATATTCAATTGCCATTTCACAGCCCTCCTATGCGTTCCGCTCAATGACGCCCTCATAGAACGTATCAATCTTTGTTTTATATTCGTCCAGCAATGCCAGGTTATCGTTTGGCACATCATACTTGATGGCGATAACCTGGTCAAAAATCGGATCCACCTTCAGCACCGACATCGGCATACCCATGGAAATCAGAGAGCGGGACTTGCGGTACAGATACAGAATGATCTCCATCATCTTAAACTGCTTCTCCATGGGAACGCAGGTATCATCCTTGTGGAACGCGTTCTGCTGCAGAAATCCAACACGGATCACCTTGGCAATCTCCAGGATCAGCTTCTGGTCATCCGGCAGCACATCACCGCCGATCAGCTTGACGATCTCCATCAGGCTGCTCTCCTGGGACAACAGATAAACAATCTGGTTTCGGTAATCCACGAACTTTTTATCTACATTTTCCGTATACCAGGAACCCAGGTCATTCAAATATTCCGAGTAGCTTGTCAGCCAGGAAATGGCCGGAAAATGTCTCGCATAAGCCAGATTCTTATCCAGTCCCCAGAAACAGCGAACAAAACGCTTCGTATTCTGTGTCACCGGTTCAGAGAAATCGCCGCCCTGGGGCGATACCGCGCCGATGATGGTAACACTTCCCTCGGTACCGTTTAAGTTTTGCATCATGCCGGCCCGCTCATAAAAGGCCGACAGCTTGGAGGCCAGATAAGCCGGGAAGCCTTCCTCCGCCGGCATCTCCTCCAGACGTCCGGACAGCTCACGCAGCGCCTCCGCCCACCGGGAGGTGGAATCCGCCATGATAGCAACATGATAGCCCATATCCCGGTAATACTCCGCCAGTGTCAGACCGGAATACAGGCTCGCCTCACGGGCTGCCACCGGCATATTGGAGGTATTGGCGATCAGCGTGGTGCGGTCCATCAGCGGATTACCTGTTTTCGGATCGATCAGCTCGGAAAACTCCTCCAGAACCTGCGTCATCTCGTTTCCGCGCTCGCCGCAGCCGATATAAATGATGATGTTCGCGTCAGACCATTTTGCGATCTGGTGCTGAGTCATGGTCTTCCCGGTACCGAAACCGCCCGGGATTGCCGCCGTGCCGCCCTTGGCTAGCGGGAACAGTGTATCCAGAATGCGCTGACCGGTTATTAACGGCCTGGTAGCCGGGAAGCGCTTTGCCGTCGGTCTTGCCACACGGATGGGCCATTTCTGGGTCATGGTCAGTGTTTCTTCACTTCCATCCAGATGCTGGATCGTTACCAGCGGATCGCTGATCGTATACTCGCCATCCTCCACAACATCCAGCACATACCCCTCCTTGTCCGGCGGAACCATCACCTTATGCAGGATAGCCGGAGTCTCCGGCACCTCCGCAATGATAGTGCCCCCGTAAACCCGGTCACCCTTCTTTACGGTCATGTGGGTCTGCCATTTCTTTTCCGTATCCAGGGCACTGACATTCACACCGCGGCTGATGTAGGCACCGCCGGTCTTTGCGATCTCGCTCAACGGCCGCTCGATACCATCAAAAATATTGGTCAGAATGCCAGGGGCCAGGGTAACGGATACCGGTGCTCCGGTTCCCGTCACAAGCTCGCCCGGCCGGATTCCGGCCGTCTCCTCATATACCTGGATGATGGTGTCCCCGGCCTTTAAGCCAAT
Source organism: Ventrimonas sp. (assembly GCF_048380235.1). Classification (NCBI taxonomy): domain Bacteria; kingdom Bacillati; phylum Bacillota; class Clostridia; order Lachnospirales; family Lachnospiraceae; genus Ventrimonas; species Ventrimonas sp. Next base: position 166,788 of record NZ_DBFCCJ010000034.1, read on the forward strand.
GACCTCACCCACCAGATTATCATGGCCTACATAGACCATCTCATTCATGGTAAAGCCCGGATCGCCTTTTACATGGACGATAGGGCCGTTAATCCCACGGATCACCCCCGTCTTAGACATGGCCGTTTCCTCCTTCTGTCAGGCTCAGGTCGAAGTGGAACTTCTCCCTGGCTTCCTCCAGCTTGGTCTGGAACGAATTATCAATAAGGATGTGGCGCGCAGGAATCACCGCGCGCGTGCCCCCGGTAAACGAATATTCACTGATGCGAAGCTCCGCATTCCCGTTGTGAAGGGCAAGACGGTTACATTTATCCTCATCCACTGGATCCAGGTAAATGATCACCTGGTCCGTTCCGGCAAATTCAACGGCATGCTGCACCTGACGCTCTAAAAGCTTCTGGTAATCCTGCGTTTCCAGGTAATTTGCCAGCATATCGCGAAGCTCCACAAACAGCTTATCCTTTAACTCTTCCTGTTTTCTGCCCAGAGTCCGGCGGATGTCGATCTGGCCCACTGCCAGCTGCTTGTTGATCTCGCGCTCGATCTTCTCTGTTTCCTGCGAAAGCTGCAGCTTCTCCCGTCTCCGGGTATCTGCCTTATGTTCCTCAAATGTCTTTTCCAGTGCCGTCATATATTCATCCAGCATCCGCCCGCTGCGGACTCTTGCATCCTCCATGCAGGTATCCAGAAAATGCTGTAATTTTTCCTCGGTGGTCAAGTTGGTCACCTTCCTTTACAATTTCAATCCGATTGCTTCATTTACATAGGCCGTGATAAAGTCCGGCTTGCGGCCGGTTCCATGACGATCCGGAATCTCCACAAAAAGCGGCTGCCGGTGATTTAACCTTACCTCATTCACCAGCTCCGGGAACTCCCGCCCGAATTTTTCCGTCAGCAGAACGATTCCGATGGTCTTGTCGGCCAGAACCTTATCAAGCTCCGCCTTCAGTTCCTCTTTCCCGTGCACCACCGCGCCTTCCACACCGGCCAGACGCATGCCGGTCCAGGTGTCGATGTTGTCACTGATGAGATACATCTTCATCGTTTACAGAGAACCAAGGATCATAAAGGAAATGATCAGTCCGTACAGACAGACACCTTCGGCAAGACCTACGAAGATGAGGGATTTACCAAGGATGGAGCCGTCCTCACTGATGGCTCCCAGCGCTGCGGATGCTGCTGCGGATACGGCAATACCGCCGCCCAGGCAGCTCATTCCGGTGGAAAGTGCTGCTGCCAGATAGCCCCATCCGGCCGCACTGTTCACAGCCTTGGCGGTCTCCTCTGCCGCAAACGCATGACCGGTAAACATGAGTCCTGCTGCCACGCCGATGGTTGCCATAAACAGGAACACGTTTACGCCAATGGCTGTTTTATAACGTCCCTTTGTCTTCTCGCCTGCCGCAAATGCGCCAAACGGAACTGCAATGCTTAAAAGTAAGGCTGCTGCCAGTGTGATTTTTGCTAATACTGTCATGATCGGATTCTCCTTTTTATTTTAAAATCTGTCTTTTGCTGTCTATCATCCATTCTGCTTTCCATATGGCTTAAATTCCCGTCCGGTACCCCGGTAGAAACGGCTGAACAGCTCATAATACTCCAGACGGAGTACCTGAATACCCACGATCAGCCCCTCCATGCCGCACACAAACAGGTTGCCAAGCACTACTACCAGCCAGTTGGGCGTTCCCGCCTCAGCACCGGCCAGCATCAGTACCACTTCCATCATGGCCGCGTGGCTTACTGCGAAAGCTCCCACACGGACAAAGGAAAGCGTGTTGGAAAAATAGCTCAGGCATACTTCAAACAATTCAAACACACCCTGCACAAAGAACATGCCCTTTTCCTCCGGCATGATCTTCGCATGCTTCTCAGCCAGTGCCGTAAGCGGCTCCTTAAAGAAGATCACCAGAAGCGGGATTACAAACATAACCACTAAAACTGCGGTAGCCGGAAGCACATGACCGCTCATATACAAGATAATGGTCACAGCCAGCGCACCGTAAAATACGATGCCTGCAATGCCGTTGGTATCAAAAAATGCTTTTTCCGTGTCATGGCTTCTCAGACTGTTGATGACATTGAGCACCATAGTCATCAGAACGATTCCCATACCCATGGCGATCGCCACGATAAATACCGTATTCAGGTTTCCTACAAAAGGAAGATTTGTCATGGCAGTCTTCGGACGCAGCCACAGCGGCTTGATGATATTCTCAAAACCGAATACGCTGCCGAAGAGGAAGCCAAATATCGTGGAAAAGAAGCCGCAGCAGGAAATAATGGCTGCCAGGTTCATCTTCTTTGCACGGTATAGCAGGTAGCCGCCAAGCATCAGACACAGGCCCTGTCCCGCGTCACCAAACATGAAGCCGAACAAAAACGAGTAGGTCAGGCCCAGAATGACGGTCGGATCGATCTCCTCATAGGATGGAAGCCCATACATGCGGATAAACATTTCAAAGGGCCTGAACAGCCCCGGATTCCTCAGCTTGGTCGGTGGTCTGCTGATAATATTGTCATGATCCTCTTCCACAAAGCAGAAGGTATCATGGTCTTCCTCCAGTTCCTTACGGAAGGCCTTTGCGTCTGTCTCACTCATCCAGCCGCAGAGAATGTAGAAGGTGTGATCCTTATCCTTTGTGCAGGCCGCAAGCTTTCGCACATCAAAGTTTCCGGAGTAGGTCTCCAGCTTCCGGTATGCCGCTCGCAATTCCTCTGCGTGAGACTCCAGCGCGCTGCCGATTTTTTCATCCACATCCCGGATCTTTTCATAAAGCTCCGCAAGCTGGTGTTCCAGCTCATGGGTGGCCTCCACCGGTGTTCCTTCATATTCATCCGGAAGGAAAAACCGTTCAAAATGCAGGGACGCGTAGATTGCGTCAATCTTGTCGCTAAGCGGCTCCGGCACAAAGTACACCAGCCAGACGTAATCCGCATCCTCCTGACACTTATGAACCACCGTATCAATGGTATCATACACATAATCCATAAACTTGTTGTAGTATTCATGGGTCATGCGGCCAAACCGGAATTTGATATACCTAAAATGCATGATATCCTTCAGGTCATAGTTCAGATCTGTGAAAGGAATCACCCGGTCCATGGATTCCTCAATGCCTTGCACCTGCGTTTCCAGCGCTTCCTTTTGGGTCCGGAGAGATTGGAGCTGCTCATCCAGGCTGTGGACGGTGTTCACAGCATTCTCCACGGAAAGTCCGGTGAGTCCGGAATCCTGCGCCTGTATCACCTGACCAGGTTCACGTCTTACCGTCCCCGTATCCCTGCCATGGCCATCCACTGCTTTGTTTCCTTTGATCTCCTCCATCAGTGCCGCTGCCGTCTGCAGCTCCGCCTTATATGGATTGATTTCCAGATACGGTCGCAGATTTGCCACCGTTTTCAGCTCCGACAGAGCGTTTTCCAGCTGGATCTCATACTTTGAGAGATACTGGTCCACCACCCGGTCAATATCATCCTTCGGACCTGTGATACTTAAAAACTTCATTTTCTCTATCACGGGTAACTCCTCCTGTCTGCAGAGGTTCGCGCTTTCTCTGCGCAGCCTCTGCCTTGGTTGCAATGCTCCCGCACTGCACAAACCTCCTGCTTACTGCTTTGCCAGCAGTCCCATAATCTCCGCCGCCGGAAGTCCGTACCGGATTCCCTCCAGCGCCGTGATGATCTTTCGCATCTCCAGTTCTTTCCGGTACAGATACGAATCCAGCACCGCCGGAGAATGCGGATAGCGGTGTCCTGTCTTTCCGTAAATCCGGTTTAACATCTGATTCGACAAAAGCTGGATGTCCGGCGTTCTTCCCGTCTGAAGCTCTTCCTGCCTGCCGTATGGTGTTTCCTTTAACACCTCATAGAACTTTGCTTCGTCCTCTGCCTCCACCAGCTGCCTCACCTTGTCCGCCCGCAGCCGGTAATGAACCGGTATCAGCAGTGCATAGATTTCAGCCGGAGACAGCCGGTAAAAGTTTCGCGCCCGGCAGATCCACTGGATATTCAGCAGATCCAGACGGCTTCCAAAGCAGACATCCAGGATTTTCCGTTCTTCTTTGCTTAAAATCTTGCTCCGCAATTTCCAGAGTGACCGAAAATAGAACAGATCCAGCTTCAGCTCACAGTCAAACAGGCCAGGCTGGCCGTTCTCCTGCATCTGCTTCAGCAGTTCTCCATATACCGTCCCCTCCAGTGCTTCGGTAAACTCCGAAAAATTCTTTGCCCTGCAAAGCAGCTCCAAATTCAGATCGGAATGCTTCTCAAAAAAATCCTGGAACATGGACAAGTCCGGCTGGCCTTCCCGGCCTCCCAGCACATGCCGCAGGAGCTTTTTTATTACTTCCACTTCATAATGCTTAAAATAGAGATCCAGGAACCGTCTCTGTTTCACGCCGGAAAAACGGTAAAGCCTGGTAAAATCACGGTATTCCGACTGCGTCAGGATCTGTTCCATGTACCCGCGGTGCAGCTTCGTATCATCCAGACCCTCAAAAACTTCTGCGTATGCCGGCTGCGCTTTCAGATAATCTGCCGCGCTCCGCACATCTTCCTGCTCCGCCAGCTCCTGAAACTGCTCCGGCTTCAGCAGGCGGCTCTCCATCGCCCGCACCTTTGTCGTAATCCCGCTGTAAGCCAAAAGCCCCATACGATCACTCCTTTATCAGTTCCTGAAACAGCTTTTTTACATAAGCTTCATGGTGAAGCTCATAATTTTTTTCCATCTGCGCAAGCTGCTTTTCTGCTTCCGCCTTCTGCCCGGACAATTCCAGGTTCATCCTGGTTTCCATCTCCCGTCGGAGACTCTGCAGCTTTTTTTCTGTCTCCTCATCTGCTGTCTGGTCAAACCGCCGGGTCTTTTCTTCCATCTCGGCAGCAAAGGCTTTCTTGCGCGCAGCGGCATCATCCATAACCGCTACCGCAGATTGTTCAATCTCCGATATCCTCTTGATAACGGTATCCATCCTGACCCTCCTATAAGAATAAAATTATACGTAACTGTTCAGTTCTTTCACAGTCACGAGCAAAAATCCATGAAAAATTGCCTGCGGCAATGGGATTTTTGCCTACCCGCCTATGTTTTCTTACGGTCAGCGCAGTAAATGCGCAGACCTACTGAACAGTTACAATTATACAAAATATAGGCTTTCTGCTAACATCATACTCCTTTGTTAAAAAAATACCATAGTAAAAATGAAACAATAACAATTTTATAGCGATAGTTTTTAGGCATAATGACGAAATGACTTTTCACACATATAGAAATTTTAAAAGCTTACTTTCAGACGCAAAAACGGATGGGGCAAAATTTTGCGCCTTTACGCATATTCTGTCCCATCCGTTCTCGAAATTTTCTGCATCAGGTAATTTTATTCGGCAGTCAGATACTGGCTGGCCACATAGGCCTCCTGACCATTATAAAGAATAACCGCCCAGTCACTGTCGTAGGCACGTACATACTCTACGGTAACACCTGCATTCAACTGACCGATACGCTCAGAAGATGTACTCGGTTCCGGCCGCACATTCAGTACATCTGTGGTGCGGTAAACCGGACCGCTGCTTTCTGTCTCTTCCTGCGATGCCTCCGTAGCTTCCATGGTCTCCACAGCAGTAGGACCTTCCGTCTCTTTTGTTCTGCTTTCCGGCTTTGCAAGCTTCACCACCAGAAGCAGGAGCACAATACACAGCACCGGAACCAGCAGCTTCAACAGGGTATATAAGGAAAAGGAGGAACTCTGGCTTCCGGAACGTTTCCGGCTTCGCGCCGCCTGGGAGCTGCCGGCGCGGCCCGGTCCGTAGCTTTTACCGGCACGTTTTGTGCTGCTGTCCACGCGGTTTGTGCGCATTGCTTCGCTGCTTTCCCGTCCGGCACCGGTACGGTTCTGGCTGCTGCCCTGTACTGCAGGCCTTGTAAGCGGCTTTCTTCCCTTTTTGGCATTGCGGTAATCATCCGCAAAGGTGTAAACCTCCTGAGAAAGCATATGATATGCCTGGTTCGCGCTGTAGGCGTTGGAATCCCCCTCATGGGCCGCCTTGTTGCCGATCATGCGGATCTTATGGTAATGCTCACAGGTGGTTTTGGATATCCACCGGTTTTCATAAAGCACATCGATCATGCCCTTTAGATCGCTTTCATCCATGATACCCACCTGATCTGCCAGGTTCTTCACCATAAACTCCAGCGTCTGACGTGCTTTGACCATAGACGCATTATATTCTCTCTGAACAATCAGTCGTTCTGTATCCTTTACTCCCTGCTGGATCTTATCCCAGCTGCTGTTTCCATTCATTGCCATAAAGATCCTCCTTTGTACCCGGTTTTCTCCTACAATTATACTATATTCTCACGAATTGCGCACTCAAAAAAGCATCGTTTTTTCTATTGTAAGGAAACTGTAAGGTGATATCTGTTACTCTAGGCAAAATGGTATCCTTATGCTATAATATCTCCATTATGAAAAACTACATTGTATTTGACTTAGAATGGAATCAGAGCGCAAACGGAAAAGAGCGGTCCATTCCGCATTTTCCTTTCGAAATTATTGAAATCGGCGCGGTAAAGCTGAATGAAGCCTTTCAGATGGTGGATGAATTTCATCGCCTGATCCGGCCTCAGGTGTACACCCAGATGCATCATGCTATCTCCGAAGTCACCCACATGGATATGAAGGAACTGCGAAACAGCGGAGAGCTTTTCCCGGATGCCGCAGCCGACTTCCTTTCCTGGTGCGGCGGGGATGCTGTATTTTGTACCTGGGGCAACATGGATCTCCTGGAATTACAGCGGAACATGGATTACTATCACATGGACAATCCCTTTCCAAAGCCGCTTTTTTATTATGATGTACAAAAGCTCTACGGCCTTTTCTGCCGTGAGAACGCAAGAATTTCCCTGGACTCTGCCGTGGAAGAGCAAAGTCTTCTGGAAAACCGGCCGTTTCACCGCGCCCTGGATGACGCTTACTACACCGGAAAGCTTCTCACCATGCTTGGCCACGAGCCCGGCCCGGATACCATCCTGCCATTTCTGTCCGTAGACTACTACCGGCTTCCTGCCGATAAAAAAGAAGAAATCCGCATGACATTTCCCGGATATTCCAAATATGTTTCCCGGATCTTTGACACCAAGGAAGATGCCATGGAGGACAAAGGCGTTACCGAGATGATGTGCTACCGCTGCGGCCGTATGCTCCGCAAAAAGGTCCGCTGGTTCACGCCAAACCAGAAAACCTACTTTGCCCTGGCGTGCTGCCCGGAACATGGCTACCTGAAAGGAAAAATCCGCATGAAAAAAGTGGAAGAGGAATCCGTCTTCGTAGTCAAAACCCTGAAGCTGACCGATGAAGAAGGTGCTCAGAACATCATCCAGCGAAAAGAGGATGTCCGCAAAAAGCGCGCGGAACGCAACCGTATGAAGCGCAGACAGAAGCAGGCGCAGAAAAAAACAGCCAGCACCTCCATATGCACAAAAAAACTTCCGTGACCATTACTCGTGATCACGGAAGTTTTTTTCGTCTAAAAATGATTTATGTCTCTTTGGCCGTTTACGCTTGTTTGTCTGCTTCAATGCCGAATCCGAACGCTTCTGCTGAAGCATCATGTCAAACTCAGACGTTGTCATACCAATGTCCTGCAGCCGCTGTCTGCGCCGCTCATACCGTTCTGAACGTTCTTCCTCTTCCCTCTTCTCAATCCGGTATTTCGCCGTAAGAAGTCCCGAACCAATGATAGCCGCCACCGCAGCAGCGCCCACAATGATCCAGAAAGCAGGCGGGATGTTTAAATGAATGCCTGGTCTGCGGGCTCCGGAAACCGGCTTCTTTTCCTCACTCCCGGAAGAAGCCAGCGGATCTGTCTCAGCCAGAGCCAGAGGATCCTGACTGAACGAAGATTCTTCCTCGATTCCTGCCTGAGAAACATCAGCTCCGTAATCCGTACTGCCTCCCTGCACAGAAGCATCAGCTCCAGATTCATTTAAAGCTGCGCCGCTTCTCGCAGCAGCCGCAGCTGTTTCCTCGTCTGCCACTTTATGAAGCAGATAGCTTGCGCCAATCTGACGATCATTGTACTGATAGAAAATACGGGCCACTGCCTCCGACGGTGCTGACTCAGGCAGCTCGTAGCTGATGGCAGACTGGGCATCCGAGATGTCCGCTGTTTTCGGCAGTGTCACATAGCAGTCCTTTTGCATATGCAGTACCGAAAGATCTGCTGCCGGAAGTCCGGCTATGGTCATGTCATTGGAAACCGACGAATAGGTACTATCCGCATCTGCAATGTTTACAGACTGAAAATTCGCAAAACCAAAATCCAGAAGTGCTTTCGTATCGGTATAATGTGTCTGATGGCCATTTAGGATCACAGTGATCAGCTTCATGCCGTTTTTCTCTGCACAGGTCACCAAAGTATTGCCTGCCAGCATGGTATAACCGGTCTTTCCGCCAATCACCCCCGCATAATACTGGGGCGTATTCTTCTTTAACATCCGGTGCCCCGGATACACCCGAAAGCCATCCGGGTTGTGCCGTGTTGGCGGCAGATCATAGTAGAGGCTGGAATCAATGGTGACAAAGGTCTCATTCTGAAAAGCTGCCTGAGCGATCAGGGCCATATCGTAAGCGGAAGTATAGTGCTGCGGATCATTCAGGCCGCTGGGATTGTTAAAATGACTCTCCTGACACCCAAGCTCCCTGGCCTTGGCATTCATCAGCACCGCAAAGTTCTGAATGGATCCTGCCGTGTGCTCCGCCAATGCATTGGCCACCTCATTTGCAGATTTTAATAGCATCGCATACAGGCAATCCCGGACCGTCATTTGATCCCCTACATCCATACCTGCGCTGCTGCTTCCCTGCTCTACGCTGTAAATGGCATCGTGGGAAAAGGTCACCACATCATCCAGATTGCAGTGTTCAATGACGATCAGCGCCGTCAGGATCTTGGTGATGCTTGCCGGATAGTAAACCGCATGCAGATTCTTCCCGTAAATCACAGCGCCGGAACGGGCATCCATCAAAACGGCGCCTTCTGCCTCCACCGACACATTTGACGGCCATTCCAGTGCCGCAAATGCCGGTGTGACCTGCATGCCTGTGATCAGTATCATACACAAAAGCAGGCTCAGAATTCGTTTCATATCTGTTTCTCCTGTTTTTTTCTATAATAATACAGGATAATGAAACAAATTGCAAATACTGTGAGAACCGATACACCGTAGGTCATGGCAATACGCGCAGCCGTATCCATAAAAAACGGCTCCGGAACAATGTTGATCAGAAGATCCGTGTCCGGATTCAGCATCCATAAGTCGTTGTTAAAGAAGATATGATGGAACATGATAAAATATTGATTGAAATCCGTGGAAATAATGCCCGCCAGCACTGCCAGCACCGCAAAAAACAAAGCGGATCCGATGCAGATCATCTTCGGCAGCACGCGTCGGATATCTGCTTTCAGAAGCAGAAGCAAGATCACACAGGCCACGATCAGTCCAAGGCTGATCCGGCGCAGAGCAAGTCCGCCCAAAAACAGTCCACGCACATCTTCCATATGGGCTATTTCCCGGTCATTGAAGAATTCTCTCGGCTGTCCATCCACAATTGTCGGTACATGAAGGTCTTCCCGGCTGCCCCGCAGATATGCCATCATCTCGTCGGTCACATCAAGCAGGTCATCCATTTCCATATGAACATCATTTAAAACACCGTATTTCGCATATTCTTTTTCATAGTAACCGGGTGTCCAATAGGTTACAGCTTCGATGGAAGTGATGAGCAGAATGATCATCAGTGCGAAGCCGCACAGGATGCCCAGAACGTTGTGCAGAAGCTTCATAAGCAAAAGATCCTTTCTGGAATTTACATGGCGCAAAGATTTATATAGCAAAAAACACCGACCCCACAGCTCTCCGTCTGCAAAATCAGTGCTTTTATAGTGCGCCTTCAGGGACTCGAACCCTGGACAAATAGATTAAGAGTCTACTGCTCTACCAACTGAGCTAAAGGCGCTTATTTAATTATTTCCGTTCCGCTTTTGTGTTGCTGCATCAGCGGCACGTTCATTATTCTATCCTATGTCCCATCAAAAGTCAACACTTTTTTTGATTTTTTTTGAAAAATTTTTTTGATTGACTTTTGATGGGCCGCAAAGCCTTATTTTATGCGGTTTTGCGTGAATTTCAGCTGCTACCTGATCAGTGCTTCCAGCTCTGCCTTACTCTGAACACCGATCCGTTTTTCCACTGCTTCTCCGTTCTTAAACAGAATCAGGGTCGGAATAGACATAACCTTGTATGCGCGGGCAAGCTCCGGTGCAAAGTCTACATTCAGCTTTCCAACGGTCACTTCGTCCTGCTCATTTGCCAGCGCCTCAACAGCCGGAGCCATCATCTTGCACGGACCGCACCAGTCTGCGTAGAAATCTACCAGTACCGGCTTTTCGGATTTTAATACTTCAGCTTCAAAATTCTCAGATGTAAATTTCTTTTCCATAGTTATGATCTCCTTTACTTCTTGCAGCGGTTCAGCTCCTTTTCCACTTCCTTAAAACACTTGTGCCACTTCAACAGCCGTCGGTTTAAGGCCTCCTTGTCACAGGTAGCACAGCGCAGGCACCGGACAATTTTTTCTTTCAGCATCATATACATCACCGTTTTGATTCCTTACGGCTAGTATATGCAGATACACCTGTTCTACTCAACGGAAGCGGACCTAACGGCTCGCAACCAGCTTGCAGATCGGATTGCCCATAGCAGAAAACTTGGTTTCATACTCAGTCATGACATTGCCCTCAGCCATATCACTGTGATGCAGGTCACGGGTGCTGGCTTCGATTGTCCACCCCGCCTCCGGAATAGCCTCCAGAGAGTAGGTAAACAGATCCTGATTATCCGTCTTAAATTCCACACGGCCGTCTTTTGCCAGTACCTGATCATACACCTTCATAAAATCCGGCGAGGTCAGACGGCGCTTTGCATGACGGTCCTTCGGCCACGGATCTGAGAAATTTAAGTAGATCTTCTCTACCTCACCTGGTGCAAAGATCTCTCCCAGCTCCTTCGCATCCACACACATGAAATATATATTTGGGATTTCAAGCTCTTCCCGCTTCTGAAGTGCCCGCAGCAGCACGCTGGAGTAACGCTCAATGCCGATGAAATTCGTCTCCGGATGTTTCAGGGCCAGCTCCATAATGAACTTTCCCTTTCCCATTCCGACCTCAATCTGGATCGGGTTTGTATTGCCAAACAGCTCGCAGAAATGACCGCGGTGCTCTCTCGGCTCCTGAATGACGAAAGGACTGGTCTCAATGGCTTCCTCTGCGCCCCGGATATGGCGTAATCTCATAGTTTTTTCCTCCGTTTGTCTGTTACTGATATACGACTGCTCCGTAGCTGTAACGGGACTGAACAGCTGCACTGCTCCCGGATTGTACAGGCAGTCATTTGCAGGTACCGCATCCCCGCGGCACCTGCATCCATTCTATCATCGTGCCAGACAGTTTGCAAGAAGAAGCCGCCAGCCGGACTGAGCAAAAAGTTTCGTTAGAACGCCTGATCCAGGAGCTTTCCGTCAACCGAGATGGTCACAACCTGCCACGGAATGAATTTTCCACTGTTCTGGAGCGCACGAATGGCAGCGTTCTGCAGTCCGCCGCAGCACGGAACCTCCATGCGGACGATGGTCACACTCTGGATCTCGTTGCTCTTAATAATCTCGGTAAGCTTTTCGCTGTAATCCACATCGTCCAGCTTCGGGCAACCGATCAGGGCCACCTTGCCCTTCAGAAATTCCTGATGGAAGTTTGCGTAAGCGTAAGCGGTACAGTCTGCGGCAATGAGCAGGCGTGCATTGTTAAAGTACGGCGCGCGGACCGGAGCCAGCTTGATCTGTACCGGCCAGTTCGTGAGCTGAGACTGTAGGTGGAACGGAGCTGCCGGCGTCTCGTTCTGTACTGCGTCAGTCTCTCCTTCATGAACGATCTGGCGGGCACGGCTTCCCGGACAGCCGGTGAAGGCCGGAGCGGCCTCTGCCTGATGAGCGTTGCCGTGACCTGCGGCCTGCTCCTGCTTTCTGCGCCCCATATGCGCCCTTACAGCCTCTTCATCATAAGCCGCAGCCTCACGCTCCACAAAGGTGATGGCTCCGGTCGGGCAGGTCGGCAGACAATCGCCCAGTCCGTCGCAGTAATCATCCCGCAGAAGCTGCGCTTTTCCATCCACAATACCGATAGCTCCCTCGTGGCAGGCATTGGCACAGATGCCGCAGCCGTTGCATTTCTCCTGATCAATATGAATCACTCTTCGAACCATAAAACTCTTCCTCCTGATAAAAACGAAATATGTGAATGTTCTTTTTGTTGTTTCTTGATTGTACAGGCAGATTATACTATAATGACTTTGATAAATATGTTGTTTTGACAACGTTTTAAGAAAGGCAGAGCTATGGATTATCAGTTTCTCTCCCGGACAACGCTGTTTCAGGGCAGTGAACCGGAACAGGTAAAAGAAATGATGAAGTGCTTTTACGCAAGGGAAAGGCATTACCGCAAGGGCGAGATTGTTTTATATATGGGAGATCTGGTAAAGGATCTGGGGCTTGTGCTGTCAGGCGGCGTGACCATTGAGCGGGATGACCTGCTGGGAAACCGCAGCATTTTCGGCCATGCCGGTCCGGGACAGATTTTCGCGGAAACCTACGCCTGTGTCCCCGAAGAACCGCTTATGGTAAATGTGGTGGCAGACGAGGATACTGACATTCTGTTTCTGGATATCGGGCGGGTGCTGACTACCTGCCGGAGCACCTGTACCCACCACAGCATGCTGATCCGGAACCTGCTGCTGGCATCGGCCCGCAAAAATCTCGGTCTTTCCGAGCGTATCATGCACACATCGCCAAAATCCATCCGCGGACGGCTGATCTCCTTCTTTTCAGCCCAGGCGGCCAGACAGGGGAGCCGGAGCTTTTCTATCCCCTTTAACCGGCAGCAGCTGGCAGACTATCTGGAAGTAGACCGAAGCGCACTGTCAGCGGAGCTTGGAAAAATGAAAAAAGAGGGGCTGCTGGATTTCTGGAAAAACCAGTTTGTATTGAAAACGAAGGAGTAGAAAATGACAAAGAAATTATATTATGAAGACAGCCATCAGGACAGCTGTCACGCAACGGTCCTGTCCTGTACATGGAATGAGAAAAAACAGTGCTATGAAGTAGTTCTGAACCAGACCGTATTCTTCCCGGAGGGCGGCGGCCAGTACGCTGATACCGGAAGCCTGGGCGGCGTAAACGTGCTGGATGTGCAGGAGAGGGACGATATCATCATCCATTACACCGACGCAGAACTTCCGCCGGGCACAGAGGTGGACGGTACCATCAACTATAAGGAGCGTTTCTCCAAAATGCAGCAGCACACGGGAGAGCACATCGTTTCCGGTATCGTACACCGCACCTTCGGATATGACAATGTAGGCTTTCATCTGGGGCAGGAACTGGTGACCATGGATTTTAACGGCACCTTCACACCTGAGCAGCTTCAGCAGGTAGAATATGAAGCCAATGAAGCAGTTGTCAGAAATCTTCCGATCGTGGTCTCCTACCCGTCCAAGGAAGAACTGGATCAGCTGGACTACCGCAGCAAAAAAGAACTGACCGGCCAGGTGCGTATTGTGGAAATTCCCGGATACGATGTCTGCGCCTGCTGTGCACCGCACGTAAAGCTGACCGGCGAGGTGGGCATCATCCGCCTGATCGATGCCGTGAAATACAAAGGCGGTACCCGTTTGACCATGGTATGCGGCTTCCGCGCCCTGAAGGACTACCGCATGAAAGAAGACAATGTACGTGAAATCTCCCGCCTGCTCTCCGCCAGGCCGGAGGAAAGCGCCCAGGCCGTACACCGTCTTCAGGAGGAAGCCCATATGTGGAAAGACAAACTGGTCCGCTCCCAGACCCGGGCCATGGAGCAGATTCTGGATAACCTGCCGGATGATGTGGAAAACTATTTTATTTTTGAAGAAGATGTGGATAAGAACGTGGCCCGCCGCTTCGCAGATGAGGGAAAAGGCAAATGCCATGGCATCTGTGGAATCTTCCTGGGAAATGATACCGATGGATACCGTTACATTCTCGGCAGTGAATCCATAGATTTAAAGGTATTTTCAAAGACCTTCCACGAGGCTCTGGGCGGAAAAGGCGGCGGCAAGCCGGAGATGATCCAGGGAACCGTGACTGCTTCCGAAGAAATGATCCGAAGCTATATGGAATCTGTCTGAGTCAGTAAAATTAACCCGGAGGACTTTATGAACAGTCTGGAAATACAGTATTTTCTCACCATTGTTAAATACGGCAGCTTTACCGAAGCCGCTCAGACTCTTTCTGTCAGCCAGCCCGCCATCAGCAAGCAGATCCGCCAGCTGGAGGCAGAGCTTGGCTGCAGCCTCTTCGCGCGCTCCGGCCGTACGCTCTCTCTGACTGAGGCAGGACAGGCTTATTATGCCTACTTTCAGCAGTGCTGTTTTCAGCTCGATCTCCTGAAAAACAAGCTGGAAGATCAGAAAAAAGACGGAAAATCTACCATCCGGATTGCGTATCCGGAGGATGTGGATCCAGCGTATTTTCGTGATAAGATCCAGTCTGCAGCTGCCGCCCTGGAAACACCGGTCCGGCTGGAATTTTCCTGTTACCCGGAAGCGGAACTGGCCAATCTGCTGACCGATGGAAAAGCCGACCTGATTCTGACCGGTAATTACCCGGATACGAAGTCCTGCGCTCTGTCCGTACATCCATTCTCCGCGGTTTCCCAGGTCCTGCTCTACGCAGCGTCCCGCCCTGAAGCTGCCGGCATTTCCGACTTCCGAAACGACACCTTTCTCTTTTCCGAAGCCGATGCCGCACTGCATAGCAACCGGAACCTTTATCGATATTTCCATATCTTCGGTTTTGCACCAAAAATCCGTTTTGCAGCCAATTTATCCACAATTCTGGACCTGGCTGCACAGGATGAAGGGGTATATCTCACCCATGCCTGGTGCCGCGGATGTAAGAACCCGGATTACCGGATGCTGATGCTGCCGTCCGAAAAGGAATTTTATCTGGCATATGCAAAGGAAAACTCCAATCTTAAAATCTGCAAACTGCTTTCCTGCATTACAAATTACCTGCAGGCTTAAAACCATATAACAATTCCGGGTTTTTAACAAAGATCTGCTCTTTTATGCCTTCAGAATCACACCCCTGCATGATTCCATCCAGCATATAAGCGTCATCCGGCATTGGCTCATGACGATACCAACAATGATGATGCGGCCAGTCGGTTCCCCAAAGCAATCCCTCTGGCGCATCTTTCATAAAGGACTGGCCAATTTCCAGCATATCGCCCAGATCCTTCTGTCTGGAATTAATATAAAATCCAGACAATTTCACATAAGCTTTCTTTGCGCGGATTAGAGATAGCATAATTTCATACGCTTCATGACGAATCCCTACATCTGCCGGTAAATGTCCCATATGATCAAGCACAACCGCCGTTGGATATGACTGCAGTTCTTTCTCCATTTTTACTGTAATATCCGGTGACATAAAAAACTGGGTATGCCATCCAAGTTTTGCCACTTTTTCGCTCAAAGACATTGCCTGCTCCATCTGTTCCATCGAACCGCTGACCAGATTAAAACGGATCCCTTTTACACCATACTCATCCCACTTTTTTAGCAGTTTCATCGGTGTATCCTTATCAATCACGACAATGGCTCTGGCACAGTCGCCAAACTGCCTGAGGGCCGAAATGGTACAACTGTTATCCACGCCGTAACAGGATGGATTTACGATAACACAGCGTTCAATCCCCATATGGCGCATAAGCATCTGGTAACAATCTACCGTTGCTGGAGGCTGGTTGCGGACATCTTCCTGCTTATATGGAAAATGTACCGGATTAAAAATGTGAAAATGTGTGTCACAGGCATTTTTCGGCAGATCAAAAACCGGAACCTCCCGCCCTGAGCAATAAGGTACTTCTATTCTTTCTTTCATTATCATTTTCCTCCCTTAAAGCACAATACTGAGAATTGCAGCAACAACAAGTGCGAAAATAAGGCTGACCGGCACTGCTTTGGTGATCAGGCCTTGGAACAGTACATTTTGCTCTTTTACTGTCGGGCATGAACCAACGATCATACTTCCCGACGCGGACAGCGGCGAGCAGGCCGTACTCTGGGAACCCACTAGCGTACAGGTAAACAATACCATCGGACTTATACCCGTTGCCACCGCAATTGTAGGAATCAGTGGGAATAATGTCGGACAAACCACACCGATCGTGGATGAGAAGAAACTCATAATTCCCGCAACCAGCGCAAAAACAACAGGCACAACTGCTACCGGAATATTTGCACCAATCCAAGAAGCAAGCAGCTCGATTGTTCCCGCGGAGATTGCCACCTGTACCAGCATGCCAACACCGCATACCATAAGAATTGTTGCCCACGGTACCTTTGCTATCACATCTTTCTGCGGAGCCAGATCCAGACATAATGCGATAAATGCGAATACGCACGCCATTAAACTTACATCAACCTTTTTATTCAAAGATATAATCAGGGCATTGTCAGCTAGCATCATATGAAGAATCGGAACGACCAGTACAATTGCAAGCATTATGATCATCAGCCATAAGGTCATCTTTTGTTTCTTACTAAATTCTTCCGGGCGTTCCATGGAAACAACGGCCCCTTCCGCCTGCTTCCTGCCAAACAGTCCAGTAAACGCAAACACTAAAATTCCAAAGAATAAAAATGACACTGCAAAATGAACCATCTGACCGGAAAATGATGCATATCCTTCAAATGCGGTTCCAGTTGTTGCCTCTTCTGTCAGCTGTCTGAAAATAAGTCCCAGATTACTAGTCATGAAATTTCCACCAACCAGCGACCCTCCGTTAATCGCAACAGCTGCTGCCAGAATGTTAATTCCTGCTTCATGGCATATCATGACAGAAAGCGGTGCCATAAACGCAACCACAGCGAAGTTTCCAGCACCAAGAGCACCTATCAGAACAGCAATCAGAAACAGAATGAATGGCAAAAGTTTTTTGTAATTTCTCATATAATAAAGCAAATATCGCGCTGTCTTTTCCAGTGTCCCGTTCACAACGCCCATACCATAAAATAACGTAATAGCCATAATGGAAAACATTGTGTTGACCGGCCACATTACGATCACTTCTTTAGGCTTCAGACCAAGAATGAAGCAGCCAATCACATAGGCGAACAGAATTGCCGGAATACCTGTGTTAATTTTTGTCCGGTAACCAATAATGATAGATGCAACGATAGCAAGTATGATAATAAGATTTATCATCTGTAACCCTCCCTACAATATGATTCTGATTAATTTTCAGGCAAAATATTTGGAATGATATTCACGGCCCGCGGTACTACCATAATCTTTTTCGGCGTTCCGCTCTCCATAACCATATTCACTGCAGTCTGCAGGTCCGGCGCCCAATCCATCATAACGCTGTGCGCCTGCTCTTCTGTCAGACCCTCACTTACCAAAATGATACGTCCCTTGATTAGCGCGCGGGCATACATAAATGCCTTATTGCTTCCAATTCCAAACCCCTCTTTTCGGAACCGTTCCACAACCTCCTGCGGACAAGACGCATGCGTCATCCAGTCTACAAACAACTGTGGAATCCCCTTTTCTGCTCTTGCGCAAAGAATAAATGTGCAGTCTTTGCCTGTACATAAAAGTTCTGCTACAGATAAGGCTTTCTGACTCTGCCAGAGATCAATATCCCTCGGTGCGCCGCCTGGGCTGCTGATTACCACATCTGCCAGGCCATGTACATCCACGGTATTGGCCTGTCTGCAAAATGCAACACCTTTTAAATGTGCCTGTTCCAGATCTCCAGCTACTGCCTTCGTTATCTGCTTGTGAATGTCCTGAACAACATTCAGGATAAAACGTACTTTCACCATTTTCGCTGCTTCCAGCGCAATTTTGTGAAACGGATTATCTTCAAAATAGTTGATTGCCGGTTCATACGGTCTTATTGGAAGTGAATGATGCTTTCTTAACGTATCCAGACTAACAACTCCCGGAACAATGCTCTTGCGTCCGCCTGAAAAACCTGCCACATGATGCGGAGCGATCAGACCTGTTGTTACAATAAAATCCGATTCCGCAACAAATCGATCCAGGTAAATCGGTACATCCATGGTCGGTGTATTTCCCATGTAAACATGGGTACCATCCTGACAATCATGAACGTGAACCCGTATCCGTTCTTCCAGGCCTCCCAAAATCTTGTGAAGCTGTTCCTGCGTTGGCGCTGCATGACTTCCTGTTGCAATTACAAAAGTTATATTTTGGTCCGGTACTCCAGCCTCATTCAAACGTCTGATCAGCGCACGGCACATGCTCATATGTGGTCCCGGGCGTGTCTGGTCATCCACCATAATCGTGATCTTATCCTCTGGAACTACCATTTCTTCCAGGCGCTTTGTTCCGATTGGATAATCCAGTGCGGCTTCAATCAGTTCCTCCGGAGTTTTTTCCATCTTTTTTACAGAAGGATCCAGAACCTCTACCGCTACTTTTGTTTCATCGAGGTCTGCTTCCTGGTAACCAGTTCCGTAAGGTATCGAAATATGTGTCATAATACTCCCCCTTTTCCCAACTGTTCTTTATGAGTTATCTTGAGGATATCACTTGATTTCCATAATGTAAAATCATATAATTCTATTATATTCCATGCATTTTTCTTATGATTTTATTTGCCAGGAAAGGACCTTTTATCATGACCGAACAGGATTTTTTACTTCTCAAAACACTGGATCAAACCAGAAATATTACACAAACAGCTAAAATTCTCCACTTAACCCAGCCAGCAGTCACCAGGCAGATCCAGATGCTGGAAGATGAACTCAATGCCACGCTCCTTCTCCGATCCCGTCACGGCATCCGTTTTACACCGGAAGGTGATATCACCTTAAAAGCGGCACTTGATGCTGACCAGATCCTGATTCAGCTTCGCCAGGCTCTGAACAGCGCCAAAGGCTATATCTGCGGCACTCTGCACGCTGGTATTTCCATGAATTACGCCAGACATTATCTTCCAGCCATACTCCAGAACTTCCGGCAGTCCTATCCGAAAGTCACGGCACAAATCAACGTCCGGCACAGCTGGGTTCTTTACAATAGCTTTTTAAGCGGTGACTATGATCTAGCCATTTTACCCGGCGAATATCCCTGGAATGAATGCAAAAAAACAATCCTGCTAGAACAGGTTTTTGCTGTTATGAGTTCCTGCTACGAAAACACCCCCCTAGAAGAAATCCCCTTCATTCAGAGACAGACCGATGCTTTCTTTGAGCGTAATGCCAACCGATGGCTTGAAGAAAACAAAATTTTTCCAAATCAAAACTGTATCACGATCAACAACACGGAAGCGTGCCTGGAAATGGTCCGACACAATCTCGGTTGGGCCATTATTCCGCAATGCTGCCTGAAGAACTTTAACGGAATTGCCAAACCACTTTCCTTTGCCGACGGAACACCATTTCTCCGCACAACATATCTGTTTTACACCCGGAAATCTGCCGAACTTCCACAGGTACAGGCTTTTATCAATGAGATGGAAGCGCAAATATGCTAAATACAGTTACTGCCATAATTTTTGAAATTTTCACATAATAAAAAGCTACTATAGTGTTTGTTGACAAACTCTCCTCTTTTCAGTATAATCCCAGTGGGTGAGTACCTACCGGCAGTTAGGCTAAATGTCTAGCTGCTTTTTTTATACCCCAAAAGCAAAAACAGAAGATGGAACTCAGCCGGAATTTAAATAAGAACAAACGGAGAAGAACATGGGAGGATTATTCAACAAAACAAGGGAAATGCTGCAGGATGGGCCTTTCCTGAAAAAAGCACTTATGATTGCATGCCCTGTAGCATTGCAGGGAATGTTAAACACCATTGTAAATATGGTGGACACCCTTATGATCGGAGGCTTGGGATCTACAGCGATCGCTGCTGTCGGTCTCGCAAACAAGGTATTTTTCGTATTTTCTCTGCTGGTATTCGGAATTGTCAGTGGCGGCGGCATTTTAGCTGCCCAATTCTGGGGGAACGGTGATGTCAAACATATCCGAAAAGTCCTCGGGCTTTCTATACTGCTGGCACTGACCGGTGCTCTGTTTTTTGTAATTCCGAGCCTGATTAATCCGAAAATGGTCATGAGGATTTTTACGACCAGCGAAAGCAGCATCGCACTGGGAGCACAATATCTGCGGATCGCAGCCATTGCCTATCCATTCCTTGCTCTTACCAATGTATATGTGGCAATGCTTCGTGCCACCAATATCGTCATGTTTCCGCTGATCTGCAGCTGCATTGCCATCGGTCTTAATATCTGCTTAAACTATGTGCTGATCTTTGGAAAACTCGGAGCCCCGGCTATGGGTGTTGCCGGTGCGGCCTGCGCAACTCTGATTGCAAGATGCATTGAACTGATTCTGGTTCTTGGTTATGTATATGGAAAGAAGCTTGCTTTAGCCTGCGGTCCAAGGGGCATGTTTGGCTGGTCCAAATCCTTTGTCTTCCGTTTTGTGGAGACCTCTGCCCCGGTCATTGCCAACGAATTTATGTGGGGACTGGGAACAACCATGTACTCTCTGGCCTACGGACGTATGGGTGATGACGCAGTTGCCGCCATTACCATTGCCACGACCATACAGGACATTGCAGTTGTCCTCTTTCAGGGCCTGAGCGCTGCGACAGCCGTAATTCTTGGACATGAACTGGGCGCCGGACACATAAAACAGGCAGAAAAATATGCCACTCAGTTTTTTATCCTGCAGTTTCTGGTCACTGTGACCGCTGATATCCTGCTGGTCTTAGGCCGCTGGAAGATCATCGGAATCTACAATATCACGCCACAGGTTGCTCAGGATGTAAACCGGTGCCTGCTGGTCTTCGCCCTCTACATGCCTGCGAAAATGTTTAACTATGTCAACGTTGTGGGTGTGCTCAGAAGCGGCGGTGATACAAAGATGTGTCTGTTTTTAGATACCAGCGGCGTATGGTTTCTCGGCGTTCCGCTTGCATTTTTAGGTGCATTCCTGTGGAATCTGCCGATCTACGGCGTATATGCCCTGGTTCTGACCGAAGAAATTTATAAGGCCATTCTCGGTTACCTGCGTTATCGCCAGAAAAAATGGCTGAAAAATCTGGCAGTTCAGGTCTGAATGACTTTCTGACACCAAAAACCCCCTCATTCCAATGGGACAGTCTCTAGGAATGAAGGGGATTTTTTATATTCAAATTCTTGTCATATGCTGATCACAGATGTGAAGAACTCAGCACTGCGATATTGATTCTCTTTCTACCATGCGATTTGCAGAATGATCTGCAGCGCGTAGCATACAAAGGCCAAAAGCACCGTCGGCACAATGAATTTCAGTCCCTTTACAAACTCATCACACCGATGATGCAGCTTCACCAGATTTCCATTCACGATTTCCCGGTACAGTGCAATGAGACGCTGTCTTGCTGCTTCTTCCTCCATCTCCTCCAGATGCTCTTTCTGCATGATTTCCGGGTCCATCCGGGCAATCTGCTCCGGCTGCAGAAGCCGCATGAAGAATACCAGCACGTAAGCATAAGCGCCCATGACCGCAATGCAGCTTAAAATATACAGTACTGACACAAAAAGCTGCAGCCTGTCCTGTGGTTTCACAAGCTGGGAAATCCCATTAAACAGACCAATGATAAACACAAACAGAAAACCACAGAACGTAATGGTAATATAGACCTTGTTATCCAGCTTGTTACTGCGGTCAAACTGGTTTTTGTATTCCGTCATCAGACTGGTAAGCTCCAGCTGACTGCCTGTATTCTTATCTTTTTTCATAAAATCAACAACCTCTTTCATCTGCCGGTCATACTAAAACCGGTTGCCGCACTTCGGACAAAATTCAAAATCCTCTGCTGTCTCATATCCGCAGTGGCTGCAGCGCCGATAAGCATGACCACGGCTTCCCTGATTCACCAGAGTCAGATGCTGCGGCAAAATCTCCACCTGGTCCCCGCGCGCGATCGCCTTTCCAATTTCCGGATCCAGCTCATACAAGGTATTGCAGCAGCTCATCTGGACATAATAATGCCGGTTCCATTTAAAACATGGAATAAAAAACAGCGATAGTACCGTATATGTCATAAAGACCTGATACCGCCCATACTTTCCGCACAGACCGCAGATAACCGTCTGCGTAAAATCAAGCTGTTTTCTTCCGTCCGTAATTCCCATCATAAAAAACATAAGATCACACTTTCTATTCTCGTCATGATGTAGTTATTATAGCTGTTTCCTTTCCATAAATGCAATCTTATTTTCGGTATTTTATCGTATGTACATTTTTGCCGGTCTGTTTTATAATACATCAGGTTTCATCAGCAATTACATAATTATTCCAAAATGATACATACAAGGAGACTCTTATGCAAAAAAATGAGATAAAAGATCTGACCGTTGGATCTCCGATGAAGCTGATTTTAAGCTTTGCGATCCCGATGCTGTTTGGATTTCTATTTCAGCAGTTTTACAACATGGTGGATACCATCATCGTCGGCAAATGCCTGGGGGTATCTGCCCTGGCAGCGGTTGGCTCAACAGGCTCCATCAACTTTATGATCATCGGCTTCTGCACCGGCGCATGCAGCGGCTTTGCCATTCCGGTCGCGCAGAAATTTGGAGCCGGAGACTATATGGGAA
The DNA here is from genome assembly GCF_048380235.1 of Ventrimonas sp. Taxonomy (NCBI): domain Bacteria; kingdom Bacillati; phylum Bacillota; class Clostridia; order Lachnospirales; family Lachnospiraceae; genus Ventrimonas; species Ventrimonas sp. The sequence continues at coordinate 189,567 of NZ_DBFCCJ010000034.1, forward strand.
TGCGCAAGTTCGTAGCAAACGCCGGATGGCTCTCCGCCGTATTCGCAGCAGTTATGGCCACCATCGTTGGCTTCCTCTGCATGGATATTTTACAGTGGATGAACACGCCGCAGGATATCATCCAGGGGGCTTATGATTATATTTTTATCATTTTCCTTGGAATTCCTGTTACATATTTTTATAATATACTTGCAGGTATCATCCGAAGCCTGGGCGACAGCAAAACTCCAGTCTATTTTCTTTTGCTGTCTTCCCTCATGAACATTGCGCTGGATTTCTTCACCATTCTGATACTGGGCATGGGCGTCAGCGGTCCGGCACTGGCCACCGTCATCTCCCAGGGAATCTCTGCGGTGCTCTGTCTGATCTATATGATCCGCCATTATCCGATTCTTCATATGAAACAGGACGAATGGAAACCGGACGGAAGAATGCTCCGAGCCCTCTGCGGCATGGGAATCCCCATGGGACTCCAGTATTCCATCACCGCGATCGGAAGCGTTGTACTGCAGACTGCGGTAAACTCACTTGGCTCCATGGCCGTGGCAGCTGTCTCAACCGGAAGCAAGGTCAGCATGTTCTTCTGCTGCCCCTTTGACGCACTTGGCGGCACCATGGCAACCTACGCAGGTCAGAATGTCGGTGCCAAGAAACTGGACCGCGTAAAAGAAGGACTGAAAGCTGCAAGCTTGATTGGGATCATCTATTCCCTGATCGCATTTGTGATCCTGCTTTTCGGCGGCAAATACATTGCGCTTCTTTTCATGGACGCAGGGCAGACCGAGATCATCGGCAGGGTAGCCACGTTCCTGGCCGCAAACAGTATGTTCTATATCCCGCTGACCTTTGTCAACGTCGTCCGCTTCACGATCCAGGGAATGGGATTTTCCACGTTTGCGATCCTGGCCGGAGTCTGCGAGATGGCAGCAAGATCCCTGGTGGGATTCTGTCTGGTTCCGGTATTCGGATTTCTTCCTGCGTGCTTTGCAAGTCCGCTCGCATGGATCTTTGCGGATGCCTTCCTGCTTCCGGCATTCTTCCACTGTATGAAAAAGCTGAGGAAACTGTTCGGAGAAACCGCATAACAAAAGATATGGAGGGGTTTTAGATGTCAACACTGATCAAACGCTACTTTTTCTTTATCCTGGGACTCATCATTAACTCTTTTGGCGTCGCATTCATTACCAAAAGCACTCTTGGTACGTCCCAGATCTCCAGCATTCCTTATGTGCTAAGCCTGAAATTTACAAACCTGTCCTTTGGACAGACCACATTTATATTTAACATGCTGTTCATCCTCATTCAGCTTCTGATCCTGAAAAAGGATTTTCACCCGATCCAGTTTCTGCAGGTTCTGGCCAACATCCTGTTCAGCTTCTTTATTGATATCAGCATGCTCGTGCTGGCATGGCTGAACCCGCAGACACTGCCACTGCGCATCTTAAGCCTACTGATTGGCTGCGCGATCCTTGCCATCGGGATCAGCGTAGAAGTCGCTCCTGATGTCATCAAGGTTCCGGGTGAGGGCATTGTCCATGCAATCTCCCGCGTATCCGGCATCGAATTCGGTAAGGTCAAGATCCGGTTTGATGTGACCCTGATCATCATGGCCACGCTCCTGTCTTTCCTCTTCTTCCACAAATTAAACGGAATCGGACTGGGAACCATCATCTCCGCCGTACTGGTCGGACCAATGATCTCTTTCGTGAACCGGTATCTTCCGGGAATCGGGAAGATACGCTCACTGGCGGACCACCGTTAGTCTGAGAAGATGTTCCAGAAGTAAATTCAGGGGGCTGTGAAAAAAGCATAGCTCAGGAAAAAGTTAGGGTAGATGGACCTGCACCAACTTTTGCGATATACAAGACAAGACGGTAGAAAAATTTCAGAGAAAGAAAAAGCTGCGCAACAACCTTTGTCGGCCGTCGCGCAGCGACTTAGTTCAATTGGAATTTATATCGCAATCATTTTTCTTTAATTCAAGAATATTCTTCTCGATCTGCTGTATAACCACCCTGAAATCATCATCCGTTTTTCCTGTCGGATCTTCAAGTTTCCAGTTGTCATCAAACACTCTGCCGATAAACGGGCAACCTACATCACAACCCATGGAGATGGAAATGTCTGGCTCTGGGATGCTTGATATCAGCTTAGAATACTGCTTTTTCTCCATGTCGATGCCGTAAAGCTCCTTCATGAGTCGGACGGCATCCTGATTGATCTGGGGCTTGGTTTCCGTTCCGGCGGAATAGAACGCAAACTCGTTCCCACGCAGATGCTTTCCCAATGCCTCTGCGATCTGGCTACGGCAGGAGTTGTGCACGCAGATAAAGGCGACCTTCGGCTTTTTCATTTTCTTACCTTCCTCAAAATGGCGATGACCTCATCCTTTTTCAGCACCTTGCCGTAGGATACCACCTGACCGTCTACCACCAGAGCAGGCGTGGTCATCACACCGTAAGCGGCGATCTTTTCATAATCCCTGCTTCCTTCTTTTCGCTCTCCGCCGACTGCATTGCTTCCGGTGTGCAGCTGCCGCCGCAGCAGCAGGTTTGTGTTTCTTCTTTTTTCTTTCCGAATCCAAAAATTGACATGATTATTGTCCTCCTAAATTATAAGATAAGTCCCTGAAACAGATTAAACAGATAGCCTACAAGAATGATTCCGGCGGTGCAGACCGCAATGAAAAAACCCAGAAACTTCGGCTTGACTGCCTTGCGTAGCATAATCATGGACGGTAGAGAAAGCGTTGTCACGCCCATCATGAAGCTGAGTACCGTGCCGAGCTGCGCACCCTTGGCAAGCAGTGCTTCCGCAATGGGGATGGTTCCGAAAATGTCGGCGTACATAGGAACACCAATCACCGTTGCCAGAATTACCCCGACCGGATTGCTGCTCCCCAGCACAGATACCACCCAGCTTTCCGGAATCCAGTTGTGAATGACCGCTCCAATGCCTACGCCGATGAGAATGTATGGAAATACCTTCTTGAAGGTTTCTGCCACCTGATCCTTTGCATAGGTGAGGCGTTCCTTCTGTGTCAGCGTCGGAGAGTCAATATCTAAGGCAGAAGCGGTATTCCTGTTCATACGCATCCATATCAACGAAGCCCCACTTCACGCATAATCTTCTTCGTACACCAACCAATGCACGGGTAATCTCGCCCATAGGGACAGCCATCACATTCCAACTTGGGTTTCGGTGGCAAAGAGATTAAGTAGTAGCAATTATTTCTACCCAGACGGCAACCCTTTCTGCCATTCGTCCAGAAGTAGCAGTAATGGCAATCGCTCGGCTTGTCTGCGGCACAAACAGGCTTACTCAAATAAAACACCTCCAATCTCTTGTATTTGCCCATGGTTTTGGACAAAAAAAGAGCGCCTATCCATCCCCGATGCGGGGCAAATAGACGCTCTATGTACATAAGGATATTCAATTTTATCCGCTATAACAGCATGGTACTCAAAACATCCGCCTTTTTTGATTAGCAGGTTTTTTAGCACGATTTTTGGTCTGATTAGCAGGAAGGGCATTTTCATTAGCAAGAACAGCCCATTTTCTGCTAAAAATTAGCTGGCGATTTTGTCTTATAACCGCAGTTCGATTCTGGAGGGGTTGTCAAAAATCAAATTTTGGAGTAGAATTTTATCTCATACAGTGAAAGAGCTTTTTCGCAGCTTTTTATATAAGAAAAGCCGAAAACCCTTGAAAACAAAGGATTTCGGCGTTGTTAGCTGGCGTCCATAAGAGGATTTGAACCTCCGACCCCACGCTTAGGAGTTCAAGATCCCCATATAAACACGCATATACTTAAGTCAATCTAAATCAAGGTAAATCCTTGATTTTACTGACTATTCTGTTACTTCCTGTCAAAATAAGAAAACCTGTTTTCATCTATGTAAAACACTTTTCAGTGCTCGTTCGACGCTCGGAGCACTCGGAGGATTTAACTATTCAGTTCCATCCAGTTCATTCAGTTGACCACCGCTACGAATCAGCTTCGCAACAATGATTGTTTGGTTTTCTTATTAGATTACATCTATTATAACGTGTAACGGGTCGGATGTCGATGTTTTTTTGACCATATTTTGCTCTGGTTTACAGTTTGTCCAGCCACCCATCAAAACTTTTCTTTGAAATCCTATACTTGGTTCCAATCTGGATCCAGCGGAATTCATTTTTCTTTAAAAGCTCGTACACGGTAGGTCTGCTGATACCCAGAATATCCTGAATTTCCTTTACTGTGTAGCATCTTTTTTCTGCTTCATTAACTGTGATTTTTTCTTTCTAACCCACGTTATTTTGCAGCCACGGTTACCACTGTTTCCTTTTTTTTCGACATAAGCCAATAAAACATAAAACAAAATATTAATGCAAATACAACGCCAAAAACATTCTGAATCACTCTAAGACCAACTGCTCCTTTTAGTCCATAACTCTCTGTAGCAATGGCCAAAGCACCAAATGTGTTAAATACTGCCTGCCAGCCATATTTTGCAGAAAGTCCTACACCAATTCCGCCAAGGATTCCTATGTATGTATAGATGGATGGCGGAAGCAAAAAATATAGTACTGTAAAGCATATTACACCTGCAATATTTCCGACAATCCTTTTGCGGACTCTGTATTGCATATCCTCCATAAATGGTAAGATTGCTGACATTGCCGCAATTCCAGCCCACATTGCCCGTGGCATATTGCAGAGTTCCGCAATGCAGAGTACTGCC
>NZ_DBFCCJ010000035.1:0-4309 GCF_048380235.1 Ventrimonas sp.
GGCAGAGTGCTCAGGCAGAGCTGGCGCGTGTGTTTGCAGCACAGTATCAGCTGACGCTTACTGAGGAAGTGGAGATTCGCTACCGCACGGAGACCTCAACCGACCCGGAGACCGGCGAGACCACCTCAGAAGAAGTTCCCTATGAGTATTACATTTTGAATGTGAAACTCGCTAGCAAGCCCATTTCCGCTGTGGTGTCGGAACTTCTGACCCCGGAGCAGATGAAAATGTATCAGGTTTACCGGCAGACCATGGGCAATAAGCCGCTGTTGTTTGGCGGCGGCTCCCCTGATACCAGCGGCTCGGAAGATCTGTCCGGTGTGCAGTTCATTAACGGTACCCGCCCCGGCAATCCTCAGCTGGTGGAACTGGCCAAGCGTCAGGTGGGCAATGTGGGCGGTTATCCCTACTGGAGCTGGTACGGCTTTGACTCCCGCGTGGAATGGTGCGCCTGCTTCGTATCCTGGTGCTATAACCAGGCAGGAAAAAGTGAACCGCGCTTTGCAGGCTGTGAGTGGCAGGGCGTTCCGTGGTTCCAGTCCCATGGACAATGGGGTGCAAGAGGCTATAACAATCTGGCTCCCGGAGATGCAATTTTCTTTGATTGGGATTTGGATGGGACAGCAGACCATGTGGGTATCGTGATCGGTACGGATGGCAGCCGTGTTTATACCGTGGAGGGAAATTCCGGCGATGCCTGCAAGATTAAAAGTTATGACCTGAATTATCAAAGCATTAAGGGCTACGGCCTGATGAACTGGTAACAGAGATTTTTAAGAAGGAGTGATAGACGATGGCAAAGAACAAAATTGAGCGCATTGACCAGGAGATTACAAAGGTCCGCGAGAAGATCGCAGAGTATCAGGAAAAGCTCAAGGCGCTGGAAGCACAGAAAACCGAGGCAGAAAATCTGGAGATCGTCCAGATGGTGCGCGCCCTGCGTATGACCCCGACCCAGTTGAGCGCCATGCTGTCCGGTGGCACAGTTCCCGGAAGTTTGGCTGATGACAATAACGAACAGGAGGAAAACAGCTATGAGGAATAAACGATTACTCCGAACACTTTCCGCCTTTTGCCTGACAATGGTTGTGGCATTTGGCTTTACGATCCCTGCTTTTGCACAGGGGTCAGAACAGGCTCCGGCGGCACCGGCAGAGGATTCTACCAATGATAGCAATGTGATTGTGGAAGAAACAGAACCAGCACCGGCACTTACACCGGAGGGGAATGCGGCACTGGTGGATGATTTTGGTGGCAATAAGCAGCTCATTACCGTTACCACCAAGGCTGGCAACTATTTTTACATTTTGATCGACAGGGCTAATGAGGATAAAAAGACTGCTGTTCACTTTCTGAACCAGGTGGATGAAGCGGATTTGATGGCACTGATGGAAGATGAAAATGTCAAAGAGGAGCCGGCTGCTGTGTGTAGCTGCACGACAAAATGTGAAGCAGGGGCAGTCAATACGGCTTGTCCGGTCTGTGCAACTGATAAGAGTAAATGTACGGGCAAAGCACCGGAACCTCCGGCAGAAACACCGGAGCCGGAAAAAGAGAAGCCTGCCGGACTGAACCCGGCTGCGATAGTCCTTTTGCTGGCTCTGCTTGGAGGCGGTGGCGTATTTGCCTACTTGAAGCTCATTAAGAATAAGCCTAAGACCAAGGGCAATGACAGTCTGGACGATTATGATTATGGCGAGGAAGATTCCGAGGAATGGGAAACCGAGGATGAGGAGTCGGACGAGCCGGACGCTGATGGGGGCAGCACAGAAGAAGATGATGAGGACAGTGTGAACTGACCCGTTTCACAGACAGTCCCTATGAACGCATGATGACACGCAGGCCGGAGGGCGGGAGGGAAACTTCCCGTCCTCATTCTTTATCCCACAACCACCCCTGCTATGGTTGCGGGAGTTATGGAAGTCCCTGCGTAGGTATCTGCCATCGTGAGATGGAACGCTGGCTCAAAGAAAGGAAACGAAAAAAATGAGTGTTCTGATTATATTTATCAAGCTGATTGCTGTTTTTGACCTGCTTGTGATCGCCGTGTATTTTGGCGGCGACATTCTTTCTACCATGTTAAACAAACTTTGGAGAAAGCCAAAGCAAGATGATCCCTTTGATTTCTCCTTAGATACCACGACAGTTTCATTGTCCATAGATTCTATCCGTCAGCTTTATTCCGGTGACGCGGCAGATTTTGTGGAAGAAAAGATCCTGCCAAATGCGGAGAAAACAATGGCCGTGCTGACGGAACAAGAACAGACGGCGGCTCATCTGCTCTTATCCGCTCTGATCGGTTTTCTTGCAGCAGAAGCTCCTATGGATGAACAGAGCTTTCCTTTGATGATGGAACTTCTGAACTGCATGGAAGGGGAAAAAGAAGATGGTTGCCAGGATGCAGTAGATAGTTTACTTGAAGATGCCGCCTGCAATACCCGCCGTCACGAAGAATATTACAGCAATTATCAACGCTACCAGCTGATGCAGGTGGATAAAACCCGTGTCATTTTGGCTTGTCGTATCATCATCAATGACCTGCTGGGGAAACTGTACCGCTATGACTCCCGGTTTGGTTATAACCTGCTACTGGATGAGGAAAACAGCATAGAGAAAAAACTGCACACGCCTGTGCGGGAAGAATGGGAGGCTGAAGATGATGAGATATAAACTGGTAATCGCTGAAAAACCATCGGTTGCACAAAGTCTGGCCGCCGTGATCGGCGCGACTGCTCGTAAGGACGGCTATCTGGAGGGGAACGGCTGGCGTGTCAGCTGGTGCGTGGGCCATCTGGGCGGTCTTGCAGATGCAGACAGCTATGACCCAAAGTATGCCAAGTGGCGATATGATGATCTGCCTATCCTGCCGGAACATTGGCAGATGGTGGTGGGAAAAGATAAGAAAAAGCAGTTTGATATTCTCAAAAAGCTGATGAATGCCCCGGATGTGACGGAAGTGGTAAATGCCTGTGATGCCGGACGCGAGGGCGAGATGATCTTCCGCAGCGTCTATGAGCTGGCAGGTTGCAAGAAGCCGATGAAAAGGCTCTGGATTTCTTCGATGGAGGACTCCGCCATAAGGGAAGGCTTTGCAAACCTGCGCCCCGGTGCGGACTATGACGGACTTCGGGATGCTGCTCTCTGCCGTGCCAAGGCCGACTGGCTGGTGGGGATCAATGCCACAAGGCTTTTTTCCGTGCTGTACCACCGCACCCTCAACATCGGGCGTGTGATGTCCCCAACGCTGGCACTGATTGTCCAGCGAGAAGCTGAGATCGACACCTTTAAGCCGGTTCCCTTTTATACCGTGGCGCTGGAGCTGCCCGGTCTTACCGTATCCGGGGAGCGCATGAGTGACCGAGCAAGCGCAGAGCAGCTGAAAGAAGCCTGTCAGGGTGCAGCTGTCACAATCAAAAAGGTGGAGCGCAAGGAAAAGTCCGAAAAGCCGCCTGCCCTCTATGACCTGACTACCCTACAAAGGGATGCCAACCGTCTGCTTGGATTTACAGCCCAGCAGACCCTGGACTATCTGCAAAGCCTGTATGAAAAGAAGCTCTGCACCTATCCCCGTACTGACAGCCGCTATCTGACCGGTGATATGGCAGACAGCCTGCCGGTGCTGGTCAATCTGGTTGCCAATGCTATGCCGTTTCGCAAAGGGATCGCCATTACCTGTGATCCGCAGACAGTCATCAACGATAAGAAAGTAACCGACCACCACGCAGTAATCCCTACCAGAAATCTCAAGGATGCAGACCTTTCTGCCCTTCCTGCGGGAGAAAAAGCGGTGCTGGAGCTGGTGGCCCTGCGTCTGCTGTGTGCCGTAGCCCAGCCCCATATCTATTCGGAAACCGTTGTGATTGCCGACTGTGCCGGTGGGGAGTTTACCGCCAAAGGAAAAACAGTGAAGCACCCCGGATGGAAAGCACAGGAGGACGCTTACCGTGCCAAAATGAAGGATGCGGAGCCAAAAAAAGAGGGCGCAGAGAAAGCCCTGCCGGAGCTGACCGAAGGACAGACCCTTTCGGTTTCTGCGGCAATCGTCAAAGAAGGCAAAAGCAGTCCGCCCCAGCACTTTACGGAGGACACCCTATTGTCCGCGATGGAGACTGCCGGAAAAGAAGATATGCCGGAGGATGCCGAACGAAAAGGTCTGGGGACACCGGCAACCCGTGCCGGTATTTTGGAAAAGCTGGTATCTGCCGGTTTTCTGGAACGAAAAAAGAGCAGGAAAACGGTGCAGCTTCTCCCTTCCCACGATGCAGTCTCCCTTATCACCGTTCTGCCGGAACAGCTGCAATCTCCGCTT